>JAKZVY010000070.1:0-5628 GCA_047515825.1 Dehalococcoidia bacterium | reverse complement strand
CCGTCGTGCTCGGTTACCATGATTCCGGTGAGTCCCAGGCGCCTGGCGTCCTCGACCATCTCTTCCGGGGTCAGTCCACTGTCAGGGCTTCCCTGATTCGTGTGAACGTGGAGGTCGAATATAGAAGGCATTCAGGAGCCGAGGGTGAGAGGGTGACAGATACTGATGGTGGGCACGGCTTGGATAGTGTCCTCTCCCGGATGTTGACGCGCGGATGGCAGTATATCGAATTACGCCGGGGCAGTACATCATCCACGTTGGACATGGAGGCGGTCCGAATAGTGTCAGGGCGTCTCGGCTGACGAGAGCCAGTCGAGCAGCCCGATGCCGATTTCTGCGGACCAGCCGAGAAGGTTGGATTCAACCCACTGGAGCTTGTCTTCCGGCGTGTGTATGCGCGAAGAGTCGTCAGACATGAGAAACATCACCGGGATGTCCGCAGACTCGAATGGCGCGTGATCGCTGCTCACGTTGGGTGGCAAGGTTGTCGGTCGGACAAGTTTTGGCCCGAACCGCTCACCGAGCCTCAACGCCTCGCGGGTCAGACCCGCACTGCCGAGAACACCGAACCTGCTGCCCGATCCGACCGTGTCGAAGTTCAGCATCGCTATGGTGCTTTCTATCCCCTCGGGGCCCAGCGTGTCGACGTAGTGGCGGCTGCCAAACAGCCCTATCTCCTCTGAGCCGAATAACACGAACCGGACCGCAAATGGATAGCTGTTGCCGGCGACTTGCTTGGCGATGGTCATGATGGTGGCGATGCCGGAGGAGTTGTCGTTGGCGCCAGGGGAGTCGGGTACGGTGTCGTAATGCGCCCCAACGACGACCGTTTTGCCTATGCCGGCGCTCCCTGGCATCTCAGCAATCACGTTTCTGGATGGTCGGGTCTCGCTATCGACCAGGACCGTTGCCTCGGTCTTTCCCTCTTCGATAAGGTCCAGCAGATCGCGACCGTCACCTCTGCTGATGGACACAGCAGGGACCGCGGACTCGTTGCGGAGGTCACCGTAGAATCTACCGGGGCGATTGTTGAACACGACCGCGCCGACCGCGCCCGCTTCCGCGACCCGTTCTACCTTCTCCTCGAACGTGACCTCACCACGTTCGATCAGCGCGACCATGCCTTCCAGTCCCTCCGCCGGGATGTCCTCTTCGAATGCCTTTCCTACAAATCGGAGAACGCCGGATGCGACGCCTTCATGCGACATGCCCATAGGATGGGACCACATCTCTTCCGGCGCGGAGTCTGACGTAATGGTCAACTCGGACTTGGGAAGTGGGCCGACGGTGAACTCCTGGAATCGTGCCTCGTAGCCAAGCTCCTCGAACCGGCTCTTCAGGAACTGCGCGGCGGCGAGCTCCGAAACCGTCGCACTCTCCCTGGGGCTATACTCAAGAGTGAGCTGCTCGAGGAACTCAAAGGTCTCATCTGCCAGTGCGCTCGGCACTGGTGTGACGGTTGGCTCCGGAATGGCTGTCGTCGTTGGCACCGGCGTCGGCGATGGGGTCGGTGGGGCTGGTGTTGAGGTCGGAGGCTGGAGTGTCGGAACGGCGGTAGCCGTTGGGATCGGCGACGCGGTGGCCGTGGAGGTTGGCGACTCAGTGGCGGTCGGCGAGGAGCCGCAGGCGGCCAGCGCGATCAGAATCGCGACCCCCGCCAGCAGAAATCCGATGTCACGCAGCTTCAGGTGCAATGTACCAGTGTCCCATTGACATGATGCAGTGTCGAAGATTGTAACGCGCCGGGGCCGTGTCGGTTGGGATTGGGTGGGGGCAGGCGCCTGAAACTATGCCTTCGAGATTCGCCAGTGATCGGGGGCGACTTCTTCGGTGTTCATCTTGTGCGCTCTACACACGGCGCGGAATCTCGCGAACTGATTTTCGGACGTATTTGTCAGATCAATAACGGGAGCGCCGGAACGATCTGTAGGTACGCTGTCGTTGATCACGTGCAGAAGCTCGTCGAAAAAAGAAGGGTTGACAACGACCACCTTCCCAAGGTCAATGGTTAGACTGCCGTCTCCATTCTCGTCCGACAGTAGCTCACTGATGATCGGTGCGATTGAACGCGCCGTTTCCCTTGAGGAGAGCGCCCTGCGCTTCGCAGTATCGTAGAGATTGAGTATTGGCATCATCCTTGTCTGATCTGTCGCGGCGCATGGATATCCAGAGTTGCCATAGCTTTTGCTTTGCCGAGTGCATGCTGTCTGCGCTTAGCTACTCCAGTCCCTCCAGTGTTGACTGTGCGCCGTTCGCCCGGCCGTTGCGACTCCCGTTCGTCGTTGGCTTCTTCACGTTGAGCTTCTTGCCCGAGTTGGCGGGTTTCGGAGCGTCGTCTCTGAGGTTCAGGTCGCTGACACAGGAGATCGAGGCCACCGCATCGCCCTCTGCGGGCTTGAAGATGGTCACGCCCTTAGTGTTACGTCCCGAGGTGTTTCTGATCTCGGAAAGGTTGGTCCTGAGCACCTGAGCATGCTCCGATACGATGTAAACCTCCTTGCTGTCGTCGATCAACTTAGCATCGGCGATTGGGCCAGTCTCATCAGTAATCTTGAAGGTCTTTACTCCTTGTCCGCCTTTGTTTTCATATCGACGGTAAGAACTGAGCGGCGTGATCTTGCCGAAGCCTAGCTTGCTGATGACTAGAAGCCGGGTGTCCTCGGTCCCGACGTCCATGGAGATCACCCTGTCGTCGTCGATGAGGTTTATTCCCTTGACACCCATCCCCCCGCGACTCTTGTAGAGACGGATTTCCTTTTGTCCGAACAAAAGTGCTCTGCCGTTGCGAGTAACTAGGATGATGTCGTCCTTGGGGCCGGCGGGTCGAACTGAGACTAACTCATCGTCATCAACTAGATTCATCATGTTGTACCCGGACGGGCGGACATTGGCGACTGTGCTCAGAGCGATACGCTTGACCTTCCCCCGGGACGTGGCAAGCACAAGCACGTGGTCTTCCGATTGGAACTCCTCATCGGACATCCCGATGAGGGCAGTAACATTCTCAGTGCTGCCCGCTGATATGACGTTGACGACAGGCACACCTCGCGTGTTTCGGGACGTGTCAGCACGCAACTCGAACGCGGTCAGCGAATAGACCCGGCCCTTGTTGGTGAAGAACAACAGCCTGTCGTGTGTATCGACCACGAGCAGGTGCTTCACCGCGTCGTCGTCGCGGGTCGTCATGCCGCCAACACCCTTACCACCCCGGTGCTGGTTGCGGTAGGTGTTGGCAGGGATGCGCTTGATGTACCCGCTCTGGCTGAGAGTGACTACTATCTGCTCGTGCGCCTCCAGCTCTTCGCGGGAGAGGTCATGCGCCTCCTGGCTGATGTCGGTGCGGCGGTCGTCGCCGTGCTTCTTCTTGACCTGGCGGAGCTCCTTCTTGATCTCGTTCAGTACTTTTCTATCGTCCGCCAGCAGCTCCTCCATCTCGCGGATCGCCTGCCTGATGTCCTGGTACTCCTTCTCAAGCTGCTCCCGCTCCAACGCCGCCAGCCGTCGGAGCTGCATGTCGAGGATCGCCTGCGACTGGTCGTCGTCCAGTCCGAAACGAGCGATTAGCTGCTGCTTGGCGGCCTGCGCGCTCTCAGAGTTCCGAATTAGCTGTATCACCTCGTCAAGATGGCTGATGGCGATCCTGAGTCCTGCGAGGATGTGCACCCGCTGACGGGCTTTCTTCAGCTCGAACTCGGTCCTTCGCCTTATCACCTCTCGCCTGAACTCCAAGAAGTGCCGGAGCGCCTGGCGCAGCGTAATCACGCGCGGCATACCGTCCACCAGGGCGAGCATGTTCGCCGAGAACGTGCTCTGCATGGCGGTGAACTTGTACAGATTGTTCAGCACCACCCTAGGCTGGACACCGGACCGCAGCTCCATGACGATGCGCATTCCCTGACGGTCGGACTCGTCCCGGATGTCGGAGATGCCCTCCAGCTTCCGGTCCTTAGCCAGCGCGGCGATCTTCGAGATCAGCGCCGCCTTGTTGATCTGGTAGGGCAGTTCGCTGACGATGATCTGCATCCTGTTGGAGAGGCGCATCGGCTCGATCTCGGCCTTGGCGCGCACAATCACCTGGCCGCGTCCGGTCGAGTACGCGTCGCGTATGCCGGCGGCACCCATGATCGTACCGCCGGTGGGGAAGTCAGGCCCCTTGACGAACGCCATCAACTCTTCGATCGTCGCGTTAGGGTGGTCAACAAGGTATATGACGGCGTCGCATACTTCTGTCAGATTGTGCGGCGGGATGTTGGTCGCCATACCGACGGCGATGCCGGACGCGCCGTTGACCAGCAGGTTGGGAATCCTGGTCGGCAGCACCGTCGGCTCTTGGAGCGTAGCGTCGAAGTTGTCGATGAAGTCGACGGTGTCTTGGTCTATGTTGGCCAGCATCTCCTCGGCGACGGCAGCCATCCGCGCCTCGGTGTATCGCATCGCCGCGGGCGGGTCGTTATCCACCGAGCCGAAGTTGCCCTGACCGTCCACCAGCGGCACCCGCAGGGTAAACGGCTGAGCCATCCGCACCTGCGCGTCATAGACCGCGCCCTCGCCGTGCGGATGCCACTTGCCCAGCACCTCGCCCACCAGACGCGCGCTCTTTTTGTGCTGCACGTTGGGACGCATCCCAAGATCCTGCATCGCGTACAGTATGCGGCGCTGGACAGGCTTGAGGCCGTCGCGTATGTCGGGCAGCGCGCGCGCCACGATGACGCTCATGGCGTAGTCCAAGTAGGAGCTGCGCATCTCGTCGACGATCTGCGTAGGCTTGATGTATCCGAACTGGGTCTTGGTTACCATAAACAACTCCTGTCGGAGGCCGCGCTCCGGTGCCGAGCTATGGGCCGGACATGTCGTTTGTCATACCGGTCTCTCGAGACATCGGCGGGAGGCCGCTCGGACCTTCGTTCAGAGGCCCGAAATCAGCTTGCCGAAGTAGTGACAGACAGGGAAATGAAGCACCCTGTGGCAATGGGGTCGGTGGGTTCGTCTGACTACGCACATTGTACCATTCTTAGACTTTTCCTTCATACACTTCCAAAGCTGTTTATACTCATTTTCAGAGAAATGCGCTCCGCTGCTCGTTCGACCAGAGACTGGAAAAGGCGGTCGAAGTGAGGCGGAACCTCCATCCGCCGCTCAGGATTGAACTGCACGGCGATGACCCACCTGTGCGCCGGACTCTCCAGCGCTTCGATCACTCCGTCGTCCAGCGAGTACGCCGATGCCAGCAGTCGTGGCGACTTCTGCGCCTCGCGCACACCCTGACGGTGAAGGCTGTTGACCCGGACGAACCCTCCCGAGCCGACCACCGCGGCCAGCTTGCTGCCCGGAGAGATGTAGATGTGGTGGTAGCGGGCCTCGTCGCTGCTGTTGGAACTTGGGCTGGGTGGGTGTCCGTCGAGCCGCCCGATCAGCCCACCGCCCATCGCCACGTTCAGCACCACCATGCCACGGCCTGTGCCGTAGATCGGAAGGTCGTCGCCCAGAGCTGCGCGGGCTAGACGTAGCTCCATCTCGTCCCGCGCGTCGTTGTACAGGGTCTCCCCGCCGGAGTCTTCCATGGGGTCTGGAGGTCTGACGTCCTCGCCGTCGGTGAGTACCAACGCACCGATATGAAAACAAAGGCGG
>JAKZVY010000069.1:0-3914 GCA_047515825.1 Dehalococcoidia bacterium | reverse complement strand
TCGCGCTTTTCGGCAGTGCTCATGTCCAGTGTGCCGCCGGACGCGGCGTACTCGAGCAGGGTTTCACGGGTCTCGCCGCCCACATCCAGGGGGCCGACGATGTCCAGGCATTCTTCTGTGAACTCCTCTGGGGACAATTCTGAAGCGTCCCGCCCAAGCCTTTCGATGATAGCCTGGACTCCCGGCTTGTCGGCGTCGCCGATGTGCTCGACGGCGAAGTTGACGCGCTCGTTCAGCGTGCCTCCGTCGATCCACTCCTTGCCGGTGTGCCAGCCCTCGACCGTCGGCGGATTCAGTAGCTCCTGGCCCATCACCCTGGTCGCGTCGTGGTACTGTAATATTCCGGGCTTGGGGAATGTGAAAGTGCCACCCAGCTTCAGGACGCCCGCCACCAATTCAGATGGGCTCTTGACCTTCTTGAAAGCGGCCTGCTTGAAGTAGTCCGAGTTGAACAGTGCGCGCATGATGGAGCGCATGTCGCCGTTCGACTCGAAGTAGGTCTTGACGAGGTGGTCGATTGCTTGCGGGTCCTGCGGCGGGTCTACGGACCAGGCGGGCACCTGCGGCTCGTCGGCGACGAAGTAGTTGTACAGGTGTCGAGAGATGAACCTGGCGGTAGCCTCCTGCTTGACGATTATGTCGATGATGTCCTCGCCGTTGAAGTTGCCGGTATGGCCGAGGAAGGTCTTCTCGCCGTAGTCGTGCTCTTCAGGCTTGAAGATGAACTCGGCGGAGAAGTTGCCCTGTGGATAGACGGGGATCGGCTGGGTGAACGTCCAGCCCGTGAAGGCGCGGGAAGCGTTCTTGATGTCGTCTTCGGTGTAGTTCCCGACGCCCATGGAGAAGAGCGCGAGGAGCTCGCGCCCGTAGTTCTCGTTGGGTTCGCCCTTCTTGTTCTCGTTGTTGTCGAGCCAGTAGATCATGGCGGGGTCTTTGGACAGCTCGATCAGGAGTGTCCTGAAGTCGGCGAGGCCGAATTTACGGAACATCTCGGCTTGGCCGGTGATCGAAGGGACATGCTCCACTTTGCTGTAACCTGCGGCGAAGACGTGGTGCCAGAAGAGGGCCATCTTCTCGATGAGTGGGCGCTTCGAGGCGACCATGCGATACATCCACTGGGCGACCCAGAGGGTATGAGCCTCGCCGCCGTAGTAGCGCGACATGATATCGTCGTCGAACGGCGGGCAACGCTCAGGGTTGACGAGGTCTTCTACGGTCTCTTCGTAACCCTTTGCGGCGTAAGTCTCTAGCTCCTGCCTCGTAGCGCCGAAACCGGCCCTCCTGAGCAGGTGGGCCATGAGAGCGAGGTCGCTGCTGGGCATAACATCCTCCTGCGTTGCTGGTGTCTTATGATTCAGCAATAAACGTTCCCGAAACTATACTATCGCGGCATTGAGGTTTCAAGGGATGTGTGCGCGTCGGAGGGTGTTTGTTTGGTGGTGGGTTCCTTCGACGGGGCTCAGGACAGGGGTTGCGGTCGATGATTAGCTCGGTTGACGGTAATCCGTAGGGTCGTGACAAGAGTCATAGGTCGTCTTGTCTATTGGCGCCCAGATTGTTCCGGGGACCCCTCTGGATGAACGGCTCCCGGGGCCAACAGGAAAGGCAGATTCATAGACCAGCACTCGATACTGCCCTTCGGCGACTTGCTTCGCCAAACGTACGGCGGGGCCAAAGTCCCAGTCCTGGCTTACGATAATGGCAGCTTCGTACCGTCGCTCGTAGGTAGCTTGCACAAGGTCCAAGGCCAAACTGACATCCACACCCTTCTCCTGACCGCCAGCGCTCACCCTCCCACGGTAGGTGTATATCCTCCTACTCCTGAGATACCTGAGCTTGTTCGACCAGAAGCCATGCCAGAACCGCTGGGAAGGGCCAGCGCCTGGGTTTGGGACACCCGTGTAGAAGCGAATCTCTGTGAGGGTGCGCCCAGCTTTTCTGGAAACCAGGGCTTGCGCGAGCTACTCAACGTCGTAGCTAGGCCAAGCGTAAGGAGACTTCTGGCCAAAAGGCCCGGAAACCCAGGCTCTTCTCGCCAGGTGGTAGAGGTTCTGACCGTCAATCAAGACCAAGGTTCGCATAGCAAAAAACACCCGTCCGGGGAGATGGCCGAGGCCACGATCCAGTGGACGGGGAGGAATTGATTAGTAATCTATCAATTGACGCGCCTTCTGTCAAGAACATTATTGGCGGAGATGAGAATAGCCGAGGTTATTATTATCGGTACAGCCTCCTTGAGAAAACAAGCCCATGCCCGTCCTTTTCGCTCTCAGCCCTGGATCCAGTCCCTTGGCAGGCTCGGTTTTGGTGAGGCCGCGCAGCAGGGCCTAGCGCCTGTGTCGGGGTCTTACCGGGTCAGCGTCGGCTTCGGGTGGGATTGTCCAGGGGTCTTCTCCGGTGAGCTCCGCGGTGCGGCGGTGAATCCGCTCCAGGTCATTTGTGAGGTCGTTTGGCATCTGTCTGAAATCGGTGACCGTGTTTAGCGCTTGTCCGTATCGAGCTGCCCCGGCGTATCCGTTCAACTGCCACAGGTTACTGTGAAACTGCCAGTCTCGTTCGCGGTTATTTTGTCTGATGGCGTTTGCCAGCGCCGTCAGGCTATGTTGGTGCGGGTATTCGTTTCCCAGCGCGGATGTGAGTGCTTTCATACCGTGTTCGAGCGCTTGGTGCGCCTGGAAGACGGCTCCTCTATCTTCCACGCCCGCGTCGAGCATGAGGTTCAGATTTCGGTAGTGCATGTTGGCATCGGCGATGCGCTGAATACGGTCTTCGCGTTCGGCGTCGGCGTCATACTCTTGCCCGACGTAGTCTTCGGGGTTCCGAGTCAATTTGATTCCCTCCCGTGCCGCGATGGCTGCTACGTCGTTGATGCTCTTGGAGCGCTTGCGGTACTGCTCGGCGGATAGTAACACCAAATCTATTACTGGACTTTCCGCATACGTTCGGCTCAGAATTTCCTCGGCCGCGGCGGTTATTCTGATCTCGTCGGCTTGGGTGGGCCGCTCCGGGTTGATTACCATGATGTCGATGTCAGAACTGCCAGCCCAGTCTTTCCGAGAACGGGAGCCGAAGAGGATTACACATTCCGCGTCCATGAGGTCACGCACAGCCTAGGCAGCGGATACAGCGCGGGGGTCGTGACCCCGGTTGACGTTTCCTACCGTGATGTACGAGGCAGTAGTCATACCTGCGTTCCTTTACCCATCTGCCGAGGGGGAGATGTCCTTGTCGCTTCAGTATCGCCATTGTCAGTGGCGATGTCCAGTGTGGGTAGTGGGTAGGGGTTTGCCTTAATTTTGAGTGATTACCAGATCATGATTGGGTTGCGGTCTATGATTAGCTCGGTGATGGCGTGGACGAGTGCGTCGGCGCGGTCGGGGGAGTTGGAGGGGCCGAGGTCGGGGGTCCAGGTACACATCTGGTCTTCGAGGTCGGGGAAGCGGCCTATGTGGTGGACGCGGCCTTGCTCGTAGAGGGCGGCGACGGGTTCGGCGCGGATGTACTTGCCGCGGCGGGCCTTGATGCCCTTGTAGGGCAGGGTTCGGTCGACGGCGTTCTTGAGGGTGGATTTGACCATGTCGCCGCCGACGTTGTCCTCGGCGATGATGCGGGTGGCGTTGAACTTGTCGAAGAGGTGGGCGGCGCGGAGCGCCCAGGAGTTGGGGGTGAGCTTGCCGGACTCGTCGGCCAGGACGTAGGCGTGCTTTCGGCGCATGTCGGCACCGACGACTACGATGCCGGTCTCCGAGCTGTTGGGTCGGGTGGACATGGCTGGGTCTATGGAGACGACGATGCGCGCTATGGGGGGATACGCTGAGAGGCGGGCATTTTCGATCCATTCTCGTTTCCAGAGGGCGTCTTCGTCTTCTTCGATAAGCTCGGCGTAGATCTCCTGTCTGCCTATGCGGGTGCCG
>JAKZVY010000068.1:0-5570 GCA_047515825.1 Dehalococcoidia bacterium | reverse complement strand
CGGCAGACTAGTAGTCCGAAATCTTTGAAATGATGGTTAGTCGGGATTGGCGTGATAGGGGCCCCATATATGCATGACTGGATTTGCGTCCTCCGACGACAGGGCGGGTTTCAAACCCGCCCCTACCAAGCCGTAATTTCGTTACCCTTCAATACTAGGATGTTGGACCACTAGCCTCGCGCGCAATCCATTGCATACCCCCTCCCTGACCGACAGGTGTCGGTTCCGACCCGCCGGAACCGAGTGTTGAGCAATCTCTCTCGAATCGTACTCGTGGCCGGCTTTTGCCCTAGGGGACGGGGATCAGAGATTGATAAAAGATCCAGAACGAACCTCAAGTTCTCGATTTCTTCCAGTTTGGTGGCCTGAGCCGGCCTCATGGAACTGAATCACCTGTATGCCATTCCGAGTACCTCCTTCCGTGTTACGGTATCAAGTTGGGGCGACTGTTAAATCAACGGGGCCTCAGCCATTTCGTAGACGAGCTGACGGGCGACACCCCAACCCGCTTCTTCGAGTGCATGCAGGGACGGTGTATGAGAGCATCTCCTACAATCTTGGCGGTCGCCGAAGCGCCTTCGACGGGCCATGGTAAACGGAACCGGGGTTAACTCCTACCACGGGGGAGGATCATAGCACGCGCGTGTTTGTGTACGGTCAAGGGCGGTGGGCTATACTTCGCCCATGACCGCGCTATCCTTGGCACTGATTCTACTTTCCGCCCTTTGCCACTCGACGTGGAACTTGCTGCTAAAGCGCTCCGGTAACCAAGAGGTATTCGCTTGGGCGTTTCTAGTAGGCGGGAGTGGAATGCTAGCCCCCCTGGGCGGCATTTTGTTCTGGTTCAATCCAATTGCGGCGCCTGGCTACTGGCTAGTTCTAGTTTCCACGGCGATGCACATATTTTACTTCATCATGCTGGGTCGGGCCTATGCCCAAGGCGACCTGTCGTTAGTTTACCCCATCGCCCGAGGCATTGGCCCACTGCTGGTTCCCGTGCTGGCGGTATTTATGTTGGGAGAGAGAGTGGCCTTGCCAGCCGTGATTGGCATCGCCCTTATCATTGCTGGCGTTTTCATTGTTTCGTGGTGGGGTCGTTTCCGGGAGGTTCTCGCCCAGCCGTCGGTTCTACTCCGGGATGTAGGCGTACGCTACGCCGTGTTCACCGGGGTGACAATCACCTCGTATTCGCTGGTGGATAAGCTCGGAGTGGAGCACACCCAGCCCTTCTTATACATGTACCTGCTCACGATAGGTTCGGCCATAGGTCTTGCTCCGTACATTCTGTTCAAATACGGACTGGCTCCTATAAGACGGGAATGGCAGTTGAACGCTCGGCCCATCTTGGCGGCTGGCCTGCTGGTTTTTCTTGCCTACGGCTTGGCGTTAACAGCCTTCTCCCTGTCCCAGGTGAGCTATATTGCTCCAGCACGAGAGATTGGCATAGTAATTGGCGTCCTCATGGGCGTCTTCATCATTAAGGAAAGATTCGGGCGGGGTCGTATCCTAGGGTCCGCATTTATAATCTTGGGGTTAACCTCTATCGCCTTGTCTCCTTAGCAGCGGACGCCGAACGTAATAACTACTGGCTTGAGGAGCAGAGGCGAGGCAGCTTTAAATCTCAAGCCTGCCCCCGACCTCAAAGCTGGACCGCCTCTCGCTCAGCTTTGAAGCGGAGCAGAAATGTCAGAAATGACAGGTAAAACAATAAAAAGACTGCATCCCCAAAACTCGGGCGCCATCCCCGCTCACCCTGAGTACAGTCTCACTAGCCGTTCGCACTCACTATCACCCAGCAGCATGAGTCTTTACCACATCAGCGATGGATTCAGCGCGACTCTGTGACGAACTCTCGCAGTGCCCCGAAGTACGCCTCGCCGCCCACGACGTAGGTATCGTTGTGCGACGCGCCTGGAATGGCGTAGAAGCGCTTCGGCTCCGGCGCCGCAGCGAACAGCTTCTCGGCCATCTCGAACGGCACGATGTCGTCACTGTCCCCGTGTATGACCATGACCGGCGACAGCGCCCGTCCGATCTTGGACAGCGAGTCGTACCTCGCATCTATCAGAGGGAGAAGCAGAATCGATAGCGCACCCATACCGCTAGACTTCGACATCTCCCGCACAGACGTGAACCCCGACTCCAGGACCACGCTCCTGACGCGGTGCCGCGTCGCCATCTCCACGGCCACCCCGACCCCCAGGGACCGTCCGAACAGCACGATGTCTTCTGCGGGATCCAGGCCGAGGTCGGACGTCAGGTACTCGAATGCGGCCTCGGCATCCATGTACAGGCCCTTCTCGGACGGCTTGCCCACGCTTCGACCATAGCCCCGGTAGTCGATGATGAAAGCGCCGAGGCCAGTGTTCCGCAGCAGCATGGCGATGTTGTCGACACGGTGGCTGATGTTGCCCGCGTTGCCGTGGAGCCATAGCAGAGTCGTACGCGACTCGCCGGGCACGTGCCACCCGTGCAGTTTCGTGCCGTCGGCGGCCCTCAGCGACACGTCTTCGTAGTCGAGACCAACGTCGGCGGGCGTCGCGGACAGCTTCCGCTCAGGGAAATAGACCATCATCTGATCGAGGAATGACATGTACCGAACTCCCGCGGCGATCGCCAAGAGAACCAGCAGGACCGCCAGCGTCTTGACGGCAGGCCGCACGGCCATCCGCAGCCTGCGGCGAATCTCTACCGTCTGGAACACAGCGTTACCAACACGCAACTCCCACGGGTATGGCAGGACTTTAGCACGTACCCCCAGCGCGGACAACTGCTATAATCGGCCTCAACAAGATTGGCGTGGAGGCGCGAGACATGAGGCTAGAGGATAAAGTTGCGCTGATCACCGGCGCGGCGCACGGTGTCAAGGGCGAGCTTATGGGGTTCGGAGGAGCCGCCGCGTGGCTGTTCGCCGAGGAGGGCGCCAAGGTAGTCCTTACGGACATAGATATCGAGTCGGGCGAGCGCACCGTCGCCCAGATGCGGGACGAGGGTCACGACGTAATGTTCATCGAGCAGGACGTCACGGTAGAGTCGGAATGGAAGCGAGCCATCCAGGCCACGCTGGACGCCTACGGTACGCTGAACGTACTGGTCAACAACGCGGGCACCGCAGGTTCCGGCAAAGTGGAAGAGACGACCGAGGCCGGATGGGACAGGCAGATGGACATCCACGCCAAGGGAGTCTTTCTCGGCACAAAGTACGCGATCCCGCCAATGCGGGACGCCGGAGGCGGGTCGATAGTAAACATATCGTCCATCTACGGCATCATCGGAAGTCAGGCGTCGACAGACTACCACGCGGCCAAGGGCGCCAGCCGCATCTTCACAAAGTCCGCCGCGATTCAGCTTGCCCAGGACGGCATACGAGTGAACTCGGTGCATCCCGGCTACTGCCATACGCCGCTGAATGTGCGGAGCTTTTCGAACCCGGAGCGCAGGGCACGGCTGCTGAGTCAGGTACCGATGGACCGACTGGGCAACGCAATGGAAATCGCGCGCGGAATCCTGTTCCTCGCGTCCGACGAGTCGTCTTACATGACCGGCTCAGAGTTGGTCATAGACGGCGGCGTCACCGCGCAGTAGCGACGGATTCAGTCAGGGGTCTCGCGGACTCAGGGTGTTCCGGGGTGTGTAGTAAACGAAGATTTGGCTCCAGTCCTAGTGCCAGGGCCACTTTCGAAATCGTCAAGAGGGTTAGGTTGGGCGGCGCATCCAGCATCCGAGACACATAAGCCCTGGATACACCCATTCTTCTGGCGAGTTCAGACTTGCTGACTTTGTTATCCTTCATGACTCTGAGGATGTCTTCTGCCAGGGCCAAGGCCAGCCTCTCGGCGATGAACTCGGGGTCACGGGCAAGTTTGGATAGAGTCTTGTCCAGGTAGCCGCTTTCTACTTCGGGCCGCGCGTCGTTACCGTTACTCGATACCGCCATCTTGAGCTCTCCTATAGTACTGCGATTGGAGATGTTCCGCACTTCGGTGAATCGCTCAAGTCGATCGCATAGAGATCGAACCTTCTTCCTCTGGTGATGAGTTGCAGTCTCATGTTAACTCACATGTTAGCACATGTCTATGCTGCGGTTCGCAGTTGAGGGAAATTCGAGTGCTGTCAAATTGGCAGGATAATGGTACCTTTACCGAGTGATGGGACCGTCAACGTGGTGACCGACTTTCATACGCATGTCTTCCCACCCTGGCTCTCGGATCAGCGAGAGAGGTGGATTCAGCGCGACGCGACGTTTCGAGAGCTTTACTCCAATCCGAAGGCAAAGCTGGCGTCCGCCGAGGACTTGATAGCCGCGATGGACGAAGACGGCGTCGACCAGTCGGTAGCAATGGGGATGGGGTGGACGGACGTGGGGCTGGCGCGCCAGGCCAACGACTATATTATCGAGTCGGCCCGGAAGTATCCGGGCCGTATCATAGGCTTCTGCTCGGTCAACCCCGCATGGGGCGACGAGGCCGCGCGGGAGGTGGAGAGGTGCGCCAAGCTCGGACTGCGCGGAGTCGGAGAGCTTCATCCCGACACGCAGCAATTCGACATCGGCGACGCGGCCACGATGAACCCCGTGCTGGAAGTGGCCCAAGAGTACGGGCTGGTCATCACGACCCATTCCTCGGAGCCTGTGGGCCACAGCTACGCCGGCAAAGGTTCGACGACTCCCCAGGTGCTGATGCGCTTCATCGAGAACGCTCGGGCATATCCCAACGTCAGGATCATCTGCGCCCATTGGGGCGGAGGTCTGCCGTTCTACGCGCTGATGCCGGAGGTGGGAGATGCGTTGGCAAACGTCTGGTTCGACACAGCGGCCTCGCCGTTTCTGTACACACCGGACGTGTTTCCAACGGTCGCCGCGCTCGTCGGGCCGGAGAAGATACTGCCAGGAAGCGACTTCCCGCTGTTACGGTTCGGGCGAATCCGGCAACAGGTGGAACAGGCGGCTGTTAGGGTAGAAGACCTGGCTGGGGTTTCGCTGCTCTAGCAATATCGGTAAGCCGGAGATGCCTCCCAAACATTCAGCCGCGTAACATTTGCAGTACATAATAGACACCCCGAGCCGCGCTATTCATGGGCGGTGAACTGCGATCGCGCAACAAGGTGACAGTCCCAAGTAGTTGCAACAACTTGCCGGCTGAGCCGTCCGGAACGGTCGACCCGGCAGCCCGCGCCGACGTCCTCGTCCACGCCATCACCGACCGTATCCTCGACCGCAACCCCATCGTGACCTGGTATCCCCTATCCCCTAAACCCTAGCCGAAATCCACCACCTAACAGCCGGGCGCCCGCATCCATCGACGCCACAATACCATCGTCAGGCGGTGGATGTGGGCCTAGACCCAACACTTGACGAGGGGTCAGGGTCTTTCGATTGTTGGACATGGTACGGATGAAGCGGTGTCAATGGGATGCCAGAGTTGAGTTGGTCTGCATCAACTTAGATGAGTCGGCTACTCCCGGGCTGAAAAGTTTTTCAAAAAACGCGCCCTTTGCGCCCTTCGCGCCCTTCGCGCCCTGCCCAAAGCTAGGACGGATTCGGTCCAGCTTTGGGAGGCAGGGCGCTTTCG
>JAKZVY010000067.1:0-5111 GCA_047515825.1 Dehalococcoidia bacterium | reverse complement strand
CCCGAGTACGGCACCCCCTGGCACTTCACCTGGGCTATACGCTACTGCGGGCTGAGGCTCGATCTGCCCGACAGCTTATGGCATCCGATCGCACTCACCTACCGGAAACGGGCACGCGAGGCTTCCAAACTCGGCGAAGAGCTGATGGACATCATGATTGAAGTCGGATGGGTTACCAGGGAGCAGGTGCTGGACGCCATGGTGCGGACGAGAAACACCCTGGGACTGGATGTTCAGGACAAGGTGCTCGTGCTGGACCCGACCACGGAACAGGTCGTGTGATAGCAGAATTTCGGGATGCGGCGAATGAGGAGACTTTTCGCCATGTCCAAGAACAATATGGAACATTTCTCAAAAACCGTGCATCATTGTCCTTTCCCAGAATGCGTCTCCATGCTAGCATCTTGAGCGATGCGGGTTATCCGGTCTTGGTATCCCACGTTGAGCCGTGACGCTGACGTTGGGGCGGTAGGAGTCCGATGACCGTCCGTATCGTGCGGTTTGGAGGCCGTTAGTGGCCACGCGAATTACCGGAGGCATTCTGCGTGGGCGTATTCTAAGGAGTCCGACTGTGCCGGGGCTGAGGCCCACGTCGGAGCGGGTTCGAGCGGCGCTGTTTTCGATCATCGGATCGGACGCGGTCGAGGGGAGACGAGTCGTCGACCTGTACGCCGGCACCGGCGCGTTGGGACTGGATGCTCTCAGCAGAGGCGCGGAGCACGTGGACTTTGTCGAACAGAGTGCAAGATTGTGCTCGGCAATCCGACAACATCTGCGACAGTGGTCATTGACCCCAAGGGCCAGAGTCCACAGGGGCAAGGTGCTGAACAGGATAGAGTCCCTGCAGGGCGAGTACGACCTGGTAATGGCCGATCCGCCTTACGGGAGCTCCGAGATCGAACGGCTGATCACCCGGCTGCAATCGGCACGGCTGGTCAAACCGGGTGGTGTGGTTGTTTTGGAACACAGATCGGACGATGTACAAGACTACGCAGTCGGAAGGTTTTCTTTGGAGACGACCAGAAGGTACGGCGACACCGCAGTAACCGTGTTGTCGGCTGGTGCCACCCGTGGCTAGAGCCATCTACCCGGGCAGCTTCGACCCGGCGCACTACGGACACCTGGACATAGTCAAGCGCGCTGCTGCGGTGTTCGACGAGCTTATAATCGCCGTCTACAAATCGCCGCCCACCAAGTCTCTGATGTTCTCTACCGAGGAGCGCGTCAACCTGTTCGCCAAGTCCGTCAGCGATATCCCGAATGTCAAAGTTGTGCCATTCACCGGACTGGCCCCGGACGTCGCTCGCGAAAACGGGGCCGAGTTCATAGTGCGCGGACTCCGGGCCGGGTTCGACTTCGAGCTGGAGTTCGAGATGGCCCTCATGTGGCGGCACATCGCGCCGGACATCGACGTGGTGTGCATCATGAGCTCACTGGAGTACCAGTTCGTCTACTCAAGCAGGATCAAAGAGGTTGCGGCGTTGGGGGCGGACGTGTCTGCACTCGTGCCGGACCACATTGGACAAGCTCTATCGGATAAACTAAGCAAGAAGCAGTAAGCTACGCGGGTTGGCGACAGGCCCAGCCGTTCACGTATCGGCAAGACTCGCATACAAAGGAGGCATCAGCGTGGACTTCGATCAGGCTCTCCAGGAGTTGCAACAGCTTTACGCGTCCAGCAGTCGGGTACCGGGATTTCGCAGGAAGGTGATGGTCGATGCCGACGAGTTCGCGGCAGTCCTGAACAACATAAGGACGGTGATGCCGGCCGACGTTCAGGAAGCACGGCAGATCCTCCTTCAGAAAGACAGCATCCTCAACCAGGCATACCTCGAAGCCCAGCGCGTCAAGACCAGCGCGGAGGAAGAGGTGGCCACACAACTGGAAGCGGCCCAGCAGGAACACCGAAACAAGGTGGGTGAGTCAGAGGTTACCAAGTCCGCCACGACTCAAGCCCAGGAGGCGATGGATCATGCGATGACAGAGGCCGAGGACATCGTCCAAGACGCCCAGAGGCGAGCGTACCGCATCATCAGCGAGTCTGAGGATGTCGCGACGAGCAGCCGGGAAGGGGCAGACCAGTACGCCAGAGAGGTGCTGTTCAGCCTCGAAGAGCAGCTATCTGAGATACTCGGCCAGATTCGCAGGGGCATCGACACTCTGAGACCCGATGGCGATCCCATGGCTCAGGACAACATACAGATCCCGGCCTAGGCGGGCCTTCGCCGTTACATCGAATTGCGCCGAGCGTGGTCAGTGCGGTCCGCCGGGTACCCGGCTGGGCTTGTGCCTCTGGTGTCTGAGCACGCCGCGCTCTAGGTTGTGCTTCAGACGTTCGTACTCTGAGGATATCTCCGCGCCAAGCAGCAGAATCAGGCTGCTAACGTACGCCCACAGCAGCAGGACTATCACCGGAGCGATCGACCCGTACACGTTCTGATACGACGCCCATCGCCCCAGATAGACAATAAACAGGTTCTTGGCAAGCTCGAACAGTAAGGCCCCCGTGATCGCTCCCGGCCAAACATACTTCCAGTACGTCTTGGTATTGGGCATGAACTTGTAGATCATCAGGAAGATCACGATCATCAGGCTGAGCGAGATCACCTGAAGTGCGATCTGTCCCGCGGTGTGCGCGAAGAGGCTCAGAACGGGGATGTCAAGTCTCTCCAGATCTTCCGAGGTTCTGACCACGGCGGCGCTGGAGAGCGAGATGGTGAACAGTGCGCCGACACTCATCGCCATAAGAAGCTGCCTGGGCTTGTTGATGTAGATTGGCCTGTCGGTATGAATGTCCCAAGCCCGGTTAATGGCGCGATTGAGCGCGCCAAACATGGCGCTGCCCGACCATAGCAGCCCGAGGAGCGAGAACACTCCGAGAGCGCCCCTGAATCCGATCACCGCGCTGATGTTGTCGGCCACCAGCTGCTCTGAGCCGGGCAGGAATCCGCTGGTCATGTCCTGGACTCTGGCCTCGACCTGATCCGGTTCCAAGAAGAACCCCATGACCGCGATCAGTCCCAGCAAAAGGGGAAATATGGAAAACAGGGCGTAGTAGGCCACTCCGGCCGCCATATGGCTGACGTCATCCTCAGACAGCTCCTTCGCGGTCCGAACCGCCAGCTCCACTACAAAGATCCGGCGTACCCGGTCGATTATGCCTCCGTACCTGCGGTTGATCCAGTCAGATGTGCGTTGAATCGCCCTTCTGATAAACCGGACAGATTCCTGATCGACCACTGTCTACCTCAACCTCCTATGCTCTCGTGGACACTTCGGATTGTGATGATATTGTGCGATGCAAGCTCAGTCAACGCTGGCCGAGTGTTAAAATGCACCATCTGGCACTGTCTAGTAAGGAGGATGCGTGTCTCACATCACCTTGGTCTGCACCGAATGTAGTCATCCACACGAGGCCGACATGCTCACGCTCCACTGCGCCCGCTGTGGGTCTCCGCTGGACGTGGAGTATCAGGACGCGGACCGGCACTCGATTCAGTGGCACGGGATCAAGATGCCGGTCCCATTCCACTCGGACAGTCCCGCCGCCACGATGGGGGAGGGACACACGCCAATAGTCCCGCTCCCACGGGTCTCTGAGGCACTTGGATCTCCCAACGTATTCGGCAAGCTGGAGCTGATGAATCCAACCGCGTCGTTCAAGGACCGGGGCGCCGCTACGATGCTCTCGGTGGCCGTCGAACAGGGTGTCCGGGAGGTCGTGGAAGACTCGTCCGGCAACGCCGGAGCCGCCGTCGCTGCCTATGCTGCGCGAGTCGGAATCAAGGCGCACATATTCGCTCCTGCTAACGCTCCTAAGGCCAAGATGGATCAGATCCAAGTGTACGGCGCGGAGACACACCCCGTTCCCGGTCCGCGTGAGGCCAGCACTGAGGCCGCCATCCAGCACCAGCGCGAACACGGGACCGTGTACGCCTCCCACAATCTGAGTCCCTACTTCCTGGAAGGTGCCAAGACGTTCGCATACGAAGTCGCGGCGCAGATGTCCCCGGCCCCGGACCACATCGTAATCCCGGTCGGAAACGGAAGCCTTCTGATCGGCGCATGGAAGGGTTACAGAGAGCTTCTGAGCGCAGGCGTCGTCAGCGGGATGCCGAGGCTCCACGCGATTCAGGCGGAAGCAGTCAAGCCGATAGCGGCCCAGTTCGCCGGGGAGCAATGGACGGCGGGCGGCTCGACCGTCGCGGGAGGTATATCAGTCGGAGCGCCACCTCGAAAATCACAGGTGCTGCGGGCGATCGCGGACACGAACGGCTCCGCGGTCGCGGTCTCAGATGAGAGCATCCTGAGATGGCAGATGTTCCTGGCTTCGTCGGAGGGGATATTCGCCGAGCCGACGTCTGCGGCGGCACTGTCCGGGCTGGAGGCGCTTATCGGTAGTGGGACGATCGGACCGGAAGAGACTGTGCTCGTTGCCATCACGGGCTTCGGACTGAAGGACGCGCTGCCATCCGCTTTTCCCGCTAGTTCCGCTCCAACCTGATCAGCCGCTGAATGCCTCGAACGCAGCCCTGAATCCAGGAATGGACCCCTCCAGCGTCTTATCGGTGACGCAGAACGAGAGCCTGAAGTACCCCGGCATCCCGAATCCCCTGCCCGGGACGGCCAGTACGTTATGCTTTTGCAGCTCGGCCACGAACCGCGCGTCGTCTTCGATGGGCGACCTGGGGAACATATAGAATGCTCCCTGCGGGCGAACGACATCGTAGCCGATGGCGGTCAGCTCATTGTGGATGAAGTCCCGCTTGGCTTGGTACACGCCAACGTCCACGCTGACCGACTGGAGCTTTGCCACGATGTGCTGCATCAGCGCCGGAGCGTTGACGAACCCCAGCGTCCTTGTGCAGAAGATCAGGCCGTCCGCCAGCTCCTCTCTATCTACATAGTCGGGATGTACGGCGATGTAACCAATCCGCTCTCCGGGCAGCGCGAGGTCCTTGGAATGGGACGTAGCGACGATGGATCGCGGGTGATGCTGGAAGATGTGAGGATACTCGACACCGTCGAAGATGAGCTTACGGTAAGGCTCGTCGCTCACCAGGAATATCTCTCGTCCAAACTCATCTTCCTTGCGCGAGATAATCCGGGCG
>JAKZVY010000066.1:0-14156 GCA_047515825.1 Dehalococcoidia bacterium | reverse complement strand
GCAATCCGCGAGAAGTAGGGCAGCGTCGCGTGAAGGACGATGCCCAGCAGCATGGCGAAACCTCTGAGGCCGTCCAGCCCGTGATATCGCCGTGCCTGTGTCCCGCCTGTCGAGCTCATGGCTGATATTGTCTTTCGGTACGCATACTCAACAGGTCGAGGGCTGATGTCCTACACCCTTGCGGGCTGGGCGCCGGTCGGGAGTCTCGCCTCCGCGAGCGCGGGCCTGCGTCTGGGTGAGAGCGCAAGCAGTGTGCCGAGCACCAGCACGGGGCCTGAAGCCCACATCCACCAGACCATCGGATTGATCAGCACCCTGAAGACGGCTTGGCCACCACCGGAGAACTCGGACGGGACGATGTAGAAGTCCTCGATCGGCGTGCTGTGGATGGCGCCGCGTGTGGATGCGATACGGAACGAGGGGTAGTCTGCCCTCATCGGCTCCATGACGCCGATATATCGGTCGCCCTTGTATACCTCGAACAGTGCGTACTCCTCGAATCGGTCCGGGAAGGTGGCCTGGCTCGAACCGGTGTAAGTGAAGGTGTACTCGCCGAGCGACTTCGTGTCCCCCGGCTCCATCACGAAGTCGCGCTTGACGCCGTAGAACGAAGACGCGATAGCTCCCGCGCTAAGCATGATGATCGCAAGATGTACCACGTAGCCGCCGTACCTGGGCCTGTTGGCGGACAGCAGCCTGACGAACGCGAGGTGGTACGGCTCTCCGCGTCGATGCCGGGCGAGCGTTCCCCTGGCCCACTCGTGGAGAATCACAGTCACCACGGCGGCGCAGGTCATCAACGCGATCAGCGCCACCGGCTGCCTCACGCCCAGTACGGCCAACCCGACTCCAGCGGCGGCCGCCACTCCGAGTGGGTAGCGCAGCGTCTTGAGCACGTTGCGCGGCGCGGCCCTTCGCCACGGCAACACTGGCCCGACGCCCATCAGTATGACGATCACGAGCAGCATGGGGCCGTTGACGCGGTCGAAAAAGGGACGGCCGACCGTCACGACGGTATCGCTGGCGGCCTCTGAGAAGATGGGGAATATCGTTCCCCACAGCGTAACGAAGGCGACCGTCAGGAACAGCACGTTCTGGGACAGGAAGGCGCTCTCCCGCGACAGCATGGACTCCAGGCGTCCCCGGCTCCTGAGCGTGTCGGACTTCCAGATGAACAGAGCGGTCGAGGCGATCAGGGTCGCGGCCATGAACATCAGGAACAGCCAGCCCATCGAAGACTGCGCGAATGAGTGGACCGACGGGACCGGACCGCCTCTGTTTATGAACATGCCGAGCTGGGCCATCGTGAAAGCGACGATGATTATCATCATGTTCCACATCCTGAACATGCCGCGCCGTTTCTGGACCATGATCGAGTGTACGAACGCCGTCATCGCCAGCCAGGGCATGAGGGCCGAGTTTTCAACCGGGTCCCAGGCCCAGTATCCGCCCCAGCCAAGTATGGTGTAGGCCCACCACGATCCGAGTATCAGGCCGACGGTCAGGATGAGCCACGAGACCATCCCCCACAGGCGTCCCTGATCGACCCATTCGTCGCTGCCGCCCTTGCCTGCGGCCATCGCGCCTATGGCTATGGCGAACGGTATGGCGACGGAGACGAGTCCGGCCATCTGGAGAGGCGGGTGTATGAACATACCGAAGTGGACGAGCAGCGGGTTGATCCCCTGACCGTCCATCGGGACAGTCTCCAGCCTGGACAGCGGGTTGGCAAGGAACAGCATCACGCCCAGGAGGAATGCCAGCACCAGCGCGGCGATACCGGTGGCGTATGGGGTTGTGTAGGGCAGCTTCTTGCGAATGGCGGCGATTGCGAACACGACCATGATCGAGAAGACGACCGCGATGTATAGCATCGACCCGGCGTTGCCCGCGTAGAAGGCGACCCAAGTATAGGCGTGCGGCATGGCGAGGCTGCTGTTCTCGGCGACGTATCGGACCGAGAAGTCGTTGGTCACGAAGGCATAGACCAGCGCGGCGGTCGCCACGAGAAGAAGCGCCGGGACGCTGTATATACCAAGCCGTCCGCTGACCAGCAGCTCGGACGACCGCCTGGTCACGCCTAGTATGGAGGCGAACGCGGCATAAAGGGAGACGGCGAACGCCAACGCCAGCGCTATCTGCCCGGCTTCAACGATCACCGCCGCCCCTCCTCTCGTCCTTCGTGTTGGTATCGGGCGCGGACGGCGGTCGCAGCGTCTCTTCCAGCTTGGTCAGGTAGGTATCGTGGCCCTCGTCGTCTTCAGGGTCATCGTTGCGTTCGGCGGCGGCGCTCGTCCGCATCCAGCGGAGTGTCAGAAGCAGTGATGCTATGGCCAGAACGAACGCGACGGGCGGCACTACCCACGCCGCGAGGCTGAACCCCTCTGCCGGGGGCTGAAGCAGGACGCTGGCCCCGTACCTTTCGACGAAGAAGTCCTCGATCTGCCGGTCGGTCCAGCCCTCGTTGATCTTTTCATAGACGATGTCGCGCATCTGACCCGCCAGCGGATTGGCGCTCTGGTCTATGGACTCGCCAGGACAGACCGGGCACATGATCGTCTCGTTCAGCGCCTGCGCCCTGCGCTCGATGTCGGGCACATCGCCCTCGCCCAAGACGGTACACGCCGAGAGCAAGAACGCGAGCGCGGCAAGCGCCAGCGTCTTCACGGGTCTGGGCTTTGGCAACTCGGGGCTTCGCATGGTGATTCGGTCCACTCGCCAATTATAGAGCGTGAGCCACGGCCTGCGACAGGCCGCCGCTTTCACAGCGGCCATCAATTCCGTTGACGATGTCCCACTATGTGGTAGTCACGCACTTCCAGGCCCCTAAATAGCTCAATACACACGAGCAGTCTGTTGACGCACTGACGCGGTAGGGATATTATTATCCTCACCATGCGGCTCGGATGGAAAGTGCTCCCTGAATGTCCATGCGGACGGGAGCGATTGTTCACGGAGGAGTTTGATGATGAGACTACAACATTTGATGAAGACACTGTTCACAATAGCTCTTGTCGGCGCCCTGGCTGTGGCTGCCGCGTCATGCAGCGGGTCCGAATCGGGGCCTGCCTCGTCGCCCTCACAGCCTGAGGCCGCGGCTCCCGCGCCGACGGCCGCGCCCGGGTCGGGTGCCGCGCCGGCTCCGGCGTCCGCGCCTGCGCAGCCTGAGGCGGCGGCTCCCGCGCCGACGGCCGCTCCAGCGGCCGCTCCGGCATCGTCCGCCGCTCCGGCGCCAGCCGCCGCTCGGGAAGTGGAGATGGAAGGCCCGATGATGGTCACAAATACGGCGGGCAAAGACGTCGAGGAGCCGCAGTACGGCGGCTCGTTCATCGGCGGATGGACGACCGACGTCGTGCGGTGCTGTGACGAGGCCCACACTTCTTGGTCCGGTCTCTACGCCGTCGAGCACACAAATGAGGAGTTGCTGAGCGGCAATTGGGCGAAAGGAAGCCAGGGCACAGGTGAGGCCGCGTTCCTGATCAGGGGAACGCTGTTCCTGGAGCTAAGCACCGGTGAGCTGGCGGAGAGCTGGGAGTTCGTGGACGATTCCACTGCCAACTTCACGATCCGCCAGGGTGTGAAGTTCCACAACAAGGCCCCTACAAATGGTCGTGATATCACCGCCGAAGACATTGCCTACAACATAAGAAGGACGTTCTCCACGGACATTCTGGACCCCAACCCGTCCAGGACGTACTCTTCCTTCAATGAGCTGTACGACTCGGTGGAAGTCATCGACGACAACGTCGTCCAGTTGAGGTCTACGCCCGGCAACATTGGCTCGCTGTTCCAGGGTGCCAGCCAGAAGCTGCGCCACTATGCCCAGGATGCCATTGAGCACTATGGAGACATGCGTGACTGGCGGAACCTCGTCGGGACTGGGCCGTTCACGCTCGACGAATACGTGGAGGGCGCCTCATTCACCTACGGGCGGAACCTCGATTACTGGGGTATGGACCCGCTGATGCCCGAGAACCAGCTGCCATACATAGACACTCTTCAGTGGCTGATAATACCCGACAGGTCCACAATGTTAGCCTCCATGCGAACGGGTAAAATCGACTGGCTTGAGGCCGTGGGCTGGGAGGAGCGAGACAGTCTGAACAGCGACCGGATAGACCTGATGGACAACGAGTACTTCCAGGGCGGCAGACCCAACGGCATGGTCTTCATGCGTTCCGACGGCCCACCATTCGACGACGTGCGTGTAAGGCAGGCGATGGCACTCGCCATCGACCAGCCCGCGATAAGGGACGACTACTATGGCGGCAACGCGGTCATGTTCAGCAGCCCAGTGGCGCCCTACTCGGAGTTCCTGCCTTGGTTCATGCATCTTGACGAGTATCCACAGGTTGTCCAGGAGCTCTACCAGCACCATCCCGACAAGGCGGAAGCCCTCCTGGATGAGGCGGGGTTGAAGAAGGGCTCCGACGGCATCAGGTTCACCACCGAGCTTCTGACGTACGAAGCGAATGTCGACCTGGTGTCCATATTGCAGGCGATGTGGATGGAGATAGGCGTGAACGTGGAGCTGGACGTCAGAGAGTACGGTGTATGGCGGTCTCTCCGGGGGGCTAGGGACTACACCGGCATGATTGACCACAATTTCTCAACGGTAGCGCCCTACCTGATACCCCAGTTCAGGCCTGATCGAGCCGCGTCGCATGCGGAAGACCCGAAAGTCCATGAGACATACGCCACTTGCGCGGCCAATCTGATTACGAACGACCCGGCATGTCAAGCGGCGCTGAATGAGCTCTATCCCTATCTGCTCGAGCAGTCGTGGTACATAGAGACGCCGTCGCCGAAGCTTTGGGCCATGTGGCAGCCGTGGATCAAAGGGTACGGCGGGGAGACCACCGTGGGCACCGACGAGACCTACAACTTCCCCAAGTACCTGTGGAACGACCAAAAACTGAAGGCAGACGAAGGCTACTAGACTCCAAAGGGTTCGGCAGACCCAACCAGAGCTAAGTCACTTCGGGGCTGGGATTTCATAACCCCGGCCCCGTCGTGTACACAAGAGATAGCATGGGCATCTACCTGATCAGGCGGATACTACTCATCATCCCCACGCTGCTCATCGTAACGGTGATCATGTTCCTCTTGGTGCGCGTCATTCCGGGCAGCGCCGTCGAAATCATGGCCGCAGAGCACTTCTCTGAGACGGGCGAGCCTCTCGACCCTGAAGATGTTAGAGCCATGCTGGGGTTGGACGAGCCGGTCCACGTTCAATACGGCATCTGGATCTGGGGGGTGATCACGCGCGGCGACTTGGGCGTCGGTTTGTGGTCGCAGAACCCCGTGCTGCCGCAGATCGTCAGGCGGTTCCCGGTGTCGCTCGAGCTGGGCATCCTGGCAGTAATCATGTCGGTAATAATAGGCCTGCCAATCGGCGTCTGGTCGGCGATACGCCAGGATACGGCGGGAGACTACCTGGGCCGCACTTTCGCAATAGGGATGCTGGCCCTCCCAAACTTCTGGCTGGCGACGTTGATCGTGGTCTTCCCCGCCGTCTGGTGGGGGTGGTCTCCGCCGGTCGAGTACATCCCTCTCGCCGAGGACCCCTGGGGAAACCTACGACAGTTCATTATTCCAGCATTCCTGATGGGAACCGGCATGTCGGCGACCACCATGCGAATGACCCGCACCATGATGCTGGAGGTGCTCAGGCAGGACTACATCCGTACCGCATGGTCTAAGGGGTTGAGTGGGGTGATGGTCATAAATAGACACGCTCTGAAGAACGCGTTGATACCGGTCGTCACCGTGGTCGGGATGCAGATGCCGGTGCTGATAGGCGGCACCGTCATCATGGAGCAGATCTTCGTGCTGCCAGGCGTCGGACGACTGGTCATCGAGGCGGTGCAAGGCAGGGATTATACGATGATCTCAGGCATCAACATATTCCTGGCAGCCTTTGTCCTCATTGTTAACTTGATCGTGGATCTCAGCTACGCCTTTCTGGACCCAAGAATTCGATATAGCTAGACAGACCTCATGCCCACCGTAAACTATCGGAGACCAAAGGAAAATGGCTGAAGCAACTCCGGACCGGCTTGGAGGCATCGCTGCGGGAAGGGCGCACAGAACTCTGTTCGCCGAGGTAGTCCTGCGCCTTCTGGTAGAGAAGCACCTCGCTACTTTCGGCGCTGCCGTTGTGCTTGTCCTGATCCTAACGAGCATCTTCGCCGACGTTATCGCACAGTTCGAGCCTAATCAGATCAGCCTCAAAGATAGGTTGTCCTTTCCCACGTGGGAGCACCTGCTGGGCACCGATCAGCTGGGCAGGGACCTGTTCAGCCGGATCGTTTACGGCGCCCGAATTTCGGTCATTGTGGGGCTGAGCGCGGCCGCCCTCGACACGGTCGTCGCGGCGGCCATAGGCATCATCTCAGGTTACGTCGGAGGCAAGCTGGACCTATCGGTACAGAGGTTCGTCGATGCCTGGATGTCCTTTCCCGGGCTGGTCATCATCCTGACAATAATGGCTGTCCTGGGTCCTGGAATCGTTCAGATCATCGCCGTCATCGGCGTATCCGCGGGCATCCGAAGCTCCAGGGTCGTCAGGGGCTCCACCATAAGCGTCAAGGAGAACGTTTACGTCTTGGCAGCTCACGCCATCGGGTGCTCGACCTACAGAATACTCACGCACCACATTCTGCCGAATGTGATGGCCCCCATCATTATCATATTCACCATAGCCGTTGGCGGCGCGATCCTGTCGGAGGCCAGTCTGAGCTTCCTGGGGTTCGGAGTCCCGCCACCGGCGCCGAGCTGGGGCAGTATGCTCAGCCGCGAAGGACGCACCTACATGCTTCAGGCGCCGTGGCTTTCGCTCTGGCCGGGCATAGCCCTGAGCATCGTTGTTTACGGTGTCAATGTGCTTGGAGACGGACTGCGAGATGTACTCGATCCCAGGCTCAGAGGCACTGGTGAATAGGGGTTTCTGTGGCAGACAGGCCGAATATCATACTCATCAACTGCGACGACCTCGGGTACGGCGACATCGGCTGTTACGGCTCCGAGTTGAACAGGACCCCGTTTCTTGACAGGATGGCAGCTGAAGGAGTCCGCTTCACCGACGTCTACATGGCCTCCTCGATCTGCACTCCCTCCAGGGGAGCGATGATGACCGGATGCTATCCACGGCGCATAGGCTTTGGCTCCTTTGACGGTAGAGGCGTGCTATGGCCCGGCCAGGCCTACGGGCTTGGTCCCCAAGAGGTGACGATCGCCCAACTGCTCAAACAGGCGGGATACGCCACCACGCTGGTCGGCAAGTGGCACTGCGGGGATCAGAGGGAGTTCCTACCCACGAGGTTTGGCTTCGACAGCTACTACGGCCTTCCTTTCAGCAACGACATGGCCAGGATCGACATGGGTAGGCCGGCTGAACAGTACGATAACCCGCCTCTGCCGCTCGTCCGCGACGAAGAGGTCATCCAGGAGCAGCCCGACCAGCGCGCCTTGACTGAGCGCTACGTGGAGGAATCGGTCAGGTTCATCCGGGAAAACAGAGACCGCCCATTCTTTCTCTACTTTGCCCACATGTACGTCCATCGGCCACGATACGTGCCCAAGCACTCGCTGAGTGAGTCCCAAAACGGCGCATATGGGGCTGCCGTCGAGCAGATAGACTGGTCGACCGGCGTTCTGTTCGATGAGCTTAGAAGGCAGGGGTTGGATCAAGATACTCTGGTAATCTTCACAAGCGACAACGGCGCAAGCCTCACGAACATGGACAAAGGGGGCAGCAACGGTCCTCTCAGGGGCGGCAAGGGGACCACGTGGGAAGGTGGTCAGCGGCTGCCGTGCATTATGCGTTGGCCGGCAAGAATTCCGGCTGGAGCCGTTTGCACGGAGATCGCCACGTCTATGGACTTCTACCCGACCTTTGCCGCTCTGGCTGACGCTTCGACTCCACAAGATAGGATTATCGACGGCAGAGATATAAGACCCCTGATGTTCGCTGAACAGGGCGCAACTTCCCCTCATGACGCTTTCTTCTACTACTACATGGACGACCTCGAGGCCGTGAGGTGCGGGAAGTGGAAGCTGCATGTACACAAACATGCACGCGAAGGCGATCCGGAGAGCCGAGATATGGTAGTCACCGAGCTTTACGATCTGGAATCGGACATCGGTGAGACGCGCAATCTGTTCGACTCTCACCCTGAGATCGTAAAGGAGCTTGCCGCGAAACTAGACGCCTGTCGGCGAGACCTCGGCGATAGACTCACCGGCGCCAAAGGAGAGAACGTGAGACCCCGTGGGCAGGTCGAGAATCCGCAAGCCCTCACCGAGTACAATCCGGACCATCCCTATATGATCGCGATGTACGACATCGAGCCTGACGAATGAGCCTATGCGCCGTGGTGTCAGTTTGAACGATACTACGTCGGCCGGCTGACCACGCAATTGGAGGCAGACTAAATTGGCGAATCATAAGAACCTCGTATTCATCTTCAGCGACCAGCAGCGCTATGACACGATGGCCTGTTACGGCAACGACTGGATCAAGGCGCCGCGATTGAACGAACTCAGTGAAGAGTCCTTCATTTTCGAGCGGGCCTACGTCTCCCAGCCGGTATGCAGCCCGGCGAGGGCCACCATCCTGACCGGCCTCTATCCGCATACTGCCGGACTGACCCTGAACTCCATTCCTCTGCCAAAAGACAAGAAGACCATCGCCGAGTATCTCCCCGAAGGCTACGCGACCGGCTACTTCGGCAAATGGCACATCGGAAACGACGGAAACCCGCAGCACGGATTCAAGGAGTGGGTGCCGACGCACGACCTGGACGTGACCACGTTCATCGAGTTCGACGCCGAGCCCGGCAAGAGCGACTATCACAACTACCTGGTGGAGAAGGGCTACGAGCCGGACATGGTTCTCCCAAAGAGGTCCGTCAATCTGCCTGCCGAGCTCACGCGGGACGTGCCCGAGGATTGGGAGATATTCAGCTCCGAAAAACGGTCCGAGGTCGCGACCGAGGACACGATGGCCCACTTCCTGGGGAGAAGGGCCGCTGAGTTCATCAGAGACCACAGTGAAGAGCCGTTTGTGCTCTACATAAGCACGTTCGAGCCGCACTCACCCTACAACGGCCCATACAATGGCATGTACGACCCGGCGACGCTGCCGACTGGCCCCGCATTCCTGAAAAGACCCGACTCCGGGACATTCCTCAACCGCAGGCTGGCCGAGAACAGCCTCCAGTTCCTGGACGGCTCCGAGGCGTCGTACAACAATCAAGTCGAGCGCCTGACCAAATACCATGACATCTCCTCTGAGTACGGCTGGAAGAAGCTCCGCGCGGACTACTTCGTCAACGTGACCCTCGTTGACGACATGGTCGGGATGATCATGGATGCGCTCAAGGAGCAGGGCATCTACGACGACACAGTCTTAGCTTTCACCAGCGAACACGGAGACATGATCGGCGATCACGGCATGGTGCAGAAGATGAATATGTACGAGGAGTCGGCGAGAGTGCCTATGTTGATCCGCGCGCCCGCCATATCGACCGAAAAGACCATGATAGGCGGCAACTTCGGGCACGTCGATCTGGTGCCCACGCTGCTCGACCTATTGGGATGCGATGTCCCGGAAGAGGTGGACGGCAAGTCGGTGGCAGACGTGATGGAGAAGGGCGGCAACCTGAGAAACAACGAGGTCTTCATGCAGTGGAACGGCATCGGCTGGGTTGAAGTGGGTCCGCCGGAGAATAGGTATGAGGACATCATCTTCCAGTCGGCGGTCGGCACGCCGGACATCAACATCATGTTCCAAGCGCCCTGGCGGTCGATAGTAGTCAACGACTGGAAGCTCAACCTCTGCGCGTCTGACCAGTGCGAGCTTTACAACCTGAAGGACGACCCCTACGAGATGAACAACCTCTACGATCATCCGGACTATCAGGACGTGGTGAGGCTGCTGTCCACAAAGGTGCGGATGTGGCAGTTCAGGACTCGCGACACTGCCCCGATCTAGCGGATACGCGACTATATCTTAGAAACACACCCCTCGATCACGCGGCTAACCCACTCTCCCTTGATGGGATAAGGCTGGGGTGAAGGTGTTTGACACCGCTTCAGTGACGAGCGAACCGAGCCGGGCCATTTGCTATAATTCGCGCGGTGTTTGAAATCAGGAGCAGTCCATGTCCGTACTACTCATCGCGTCAGACAGTCCCGGCGCCGGGAAGACAGCCACGACGCTCGCGCTGGCTAATCTCGCAACCAAGTCCGGCAAGAAAGCCGCGGCGGTCAAGCCGTTCGCGTCCGGCCCGGGTGATCCCGACCGCGAAACATACTCGAAGCTGGGATACAAGGGACCGGTCGACGGCGGCGATTCTGAGAACGCGTCGCCGGACATCTCTACTTTGTCCTCCACTCTGTCGGACGTTGTTGCGGACTCCGACGTAACTTTCGTCGAGTTGCCCAACTCGGTCGACCCGCCTAGTGTATCCGCCGCCGCTGAATCGCTGGGAGCGAGCGTCCTGCTAGTCGCGTCATATCGCCGCGACCTCCGCGCGGAAGACCTGAGTGAGTGGTCGACCAGCTTGGGAGACCGCCTGGCCGGAGTGATGGTGAACGGGCTGACACGTTACCTGGGCACCGAGGCCCGCGCCAACCTGCTCCCATCTCTGGAGGAGAGCCGGATTCCCTGCCTCGGGCTGATCCCGGAGGACAGGCTGATGCTGTCCCTAACGGTCGAAGACGTGCGCTCGGCGTTCGATGGCCGATACGCAGTGGACGAAGGCGACACCGACGCGCCGCTGGAGTGGTTCCAGGTGGGCGGGTTGAGCCTGGACCCGGGCGAAATCCGCTTCGGCCTCTACGAGAACAACGCGGTGGTGGTCAGGGGCGACCGTCCCGATATACAGATGTCGGCCCTGAACGGATCCGCCTCCTGCCTCGTGCTGACCGGCGGTGTCGACCCCATCGAGTACATCCTCTACGAGGCGCGGGAGGAGGAGACGCCCGTCATGGTCATCGAGCCGGACACGCTGTCTACCATGGCGGCATTGAACGAAGTGACGGCTTCCCCTCGTATGGACAGCGCAACGAAAGTTGAGCGGTTCGCGGCGCTGCTGGAAGCCCACGCGGACTTGGATCGGCTCTGGTCAGCCCTCTAGCTTTCCTGGGAACTCCCCTTCGAACAGGTCTCCGTCGGCGGGCCACTCATCCTTCGGCATCTCATAGTACGCCTCGATCTCATTGCCGTCCGGATCGAAGAAATAGACGCCAAGCGAGATGCCGTGGTCGCCGATCCCCCGGACATCGACGTTCTTGGACTTCATATCGGCATAGAGCATCTTGAGGTCGTCGAACGAGTCCATCTGCCAGGCGAAGTGGTACAGCCCGACCCGTGAGTCCTCCGGCCCCGGCGCATCGTCTCCGACCGGCACCAGCGCCAGCTCGTGCGACGATTCGTCAACCGCGCTCATAAACGTCATCTGTCCGGGCCTCTTGTTGGTCACGTGCAGGCCCAGCACGTCCGAGTAGAACTGCTCCGACCTCTCGAGGTCCCTGACTCTCAACACGATATGCCCCAACTGCTTCGGCTTTACCATTCTCTGCCCTCCCGTCGGTGTGTTCTAAGGTGCGGGCCGTCCCCGGTACTCCGAGTGTACTCACCGTCTGTCTGACGGTCAATCTCCCATGAGCAACATCCTCCTCTCCCTGCGCCAAACCCAGCACGATCCGTCAGAGAGCGCTCAATTCCCCTTTGCGTTACCCGAAGATATCTGGTAGATTGTGCGACGGTGGAATCCTGAAGTGCGTTTCCGTAGAGGAATTACAGTCTATCGAAGGAGGGGAGATAGGCATGGCAAAGAAAGTAAGTCAATACATTGAGCGTCCTGGCAGAGTATCAGGAGACGAACCAGTCACTATCCCGGTCGCCGAAGACCTGATGACCACGCCGGGCATTCCCGCCAGAGACAAGGATGTCTCCTTCTACAGCAGGGAGTACCCGCTCGAAAACATGGCCATCGAGGAGAGCGCCTCCGCAGACTGGTCAAGGGAGGAGCGCGAGAGATTCACCCCCGAGTCCATAGAGTTCTTCGAAGAGCACCAGAAGAATATGGACCCTATCGTAGAGTGGGTCAGGGTGAGCGGCGAGCTTGAGCCGATCGGCACTCCAACCGGCGAAGACGTGACCGATCTGATCCGCCAGAAGGCACGCGACCTCGGCTACGGAGAGGTCGGATTCGCCAAGAACGATGCCCACTACGTTTACAAGAGCAGAAAGCCCGCCATCCGCAAAGACCTTCCTCACGCAATCTGCCTCGCGCTGGAGCAGGACTACCGGAAGACCCAGACGATCCCAAGCATGGAGGCCGAGGATACCCACTTCGGCACCTACGAAGATCAGGGCCCGCTCACCATGGAGTTGACCGCGTTCATACGCAGACTCGGCTACAACGTCCAGGTGTCCGGCCCGACATGGCACTACGGCCCCATGATTCCCATGTTCGTCGCCGCCGGACTAGGACAGCTCGGCGCGAACGGTCAGCTTCTGTCGCCCCACTTCGGCTCCAGGGCGCGCCTTCAGATCGTCTACACCGATGCCAAACTCACCTACGACGAGCCGATAGACTACGGAATCCACCAATTCTGCCAGGAGTGCAAGGTCTGCGTCGACCGCTGCCCGGGCCGCGCCCTCATGCCCGATAAGGTCTGGTACAGGGGCGTCGAGAAGAACAAGCTCGTCTTCAAGCGCTGCCGACCCGTAATGGCCAGGTACGAAGGCTGCGGAGTCTGCATGAAGGTCTGCCCAATCCAGAAGTACGGCATGAAGCCCGTGATGGAGCACTACGTCGAAACCGGCGACGTCCTCGGCAAAGGCACCGACAACCTCGAAGGATACGCCCTCTCCGACAAGGGCTACTTCGGCCCCGGAAAGCTCCCATCGTTCAAGCGCGACTTCTTCGACATGCCCCACGGCAGGGCCGAAGATTGGATCCTTGTGGAGTTCCGAAACAAGCTGATGGAGAACAAGGCCAAGAACGGCGACGGCGCGAATGAAGACCTGATGTGGGAAGACTTCCGCGGCAAGATGGAAGAGTCGCTGGAGGACAGAGAAGTCCCCGTCGACATGGGGATGGACAGAGGCATCTAGCTCCTAACTCCGAAACTCCCGAACTGGGTAGGCGGCAGCTGCAAAATGGTAGAATGGCGAATGTAGAAATACGCCTGTGAAAGGGGGGACGGATGCGAGACGCAGACACCCCGGCGCCCACGCAGGAGGCGGTGGACAGGAGACTCCCAACCCGCCCCAGTGAGGAGATCGCCCGTCTGGGCAAAGAGACCTACGAGCGGGACATCCGGCGGCAAGTGGAAACCGACCACCATGGACAGGTCGTCGCTATTGATGTAGAGAGCGGCAGTTGGGCCATCGGCAAGGGCGTTCTTGAGGCAGCGGACCGACTGCGGGCGCAGTGCCCCGGGGCGGACGATGTGTGGAGTGAACGGGTTGGATACCGGGCGCTCCGCAGCTTCGGGGCCGGTTCCCTTCGGAGAACCGATTGATAGAAGGGGTAGTAAACGCCGCTTACGAGGCTGTCATAGACCTCCTCTTGCGAGGGCCAGCGGGGCAGACTAGGGGAATCGAGGCCGTCATAGACACCGGCTACACTGGCTTCTTGGCTTTGCCGGCGGACTTGGTGTCGGAGTTGGGACTGGCCTACAAGAGCAGCGGCGGAGCGTTTCTGGCCGACGGCAACGAAGTGTCCTTCGGAGTTTACGATGGCGCGGTCCTTTGGGAAGGCCAGCCGAGACATATCGAGGTCGATGAGACTGGCAACACTCCGATTGTAGGAATGCTGATGCTGGACAGCCACAGCTTATACATCGAAGTCGAGGACGGCGGCCGCGTCGTCATCCAGGCCAGGCAGTAGCTGCGCTCCAACCGCGCCCGCTCCTGCCTCTTTGCGAACCGCCGCGCCGATTATAGGCCTGTCCCGCGATCGCAACAAGAGCAGTGCCAGGACGGTGTAGTATCCTACCCTTCGCCGCCCCTGAGCCTGGGGTCTAGGAGGTCCCGCATGGCGTCGCCGAACATGTTTAGACAGTAGACGGTAATAGTCAGGGCAAGACCAGGCCAGAGAGCCAGCTGTGGCGGGTCAATCATACCCCATAGGCGG
>JAKZVY010000065.1:0-3037 GCA_047515825.1 Dehalococcoidia bacterium | reverse complement strand
CCCCTCTCCACACGAGACTGGAGGGTCTGCAACTACCCGGGCGCGCTGAACGCTACCATCGCCAACGTGATGGTCAACATGCCTGGCACAACCGGCGATGATCGCTTTCTTAACCTCTGCTGTGGCTCAGGGACTCTGATGGTGGAGCGTCTGCATTCCGGAGCCGCGGAGCATCTAATCGGCCTAGACTCCAGCGCCGATGCCCTCAATTGCGCTGAGTCGAATCTACGGGAATCGGGGACCCCATCCGACTCGACGCTGTTGGCCGGAGACGCCCGAAGTATCCCGTTGCCGGATGGCTCGATGGACACCATCGTCGCTGACCTGCCCTACGGCATGTTGGTCGGCGATTCAGGAGGTCTTCAAGACCTGTACACTCAGACCCTCCAAGAGTCGAGTCGAGTAGTCCGCCCACGAGGGAACATAGTAATGGTTACCACCAGGCGCCGAGCATTCGAGTCCTCATTGGAGTCCATCCACCCAAGACTCAATCTAAGGCGTCGAATCTCGGTCAAAATCCCGTTCCTGAGCGGCTACATCAGGCCCGTAGTATACTGGTTGACCAAGCCCAAGGGTTGAGGAGCACCTGACAGATGATCGCTAGAATACCGCTAACGGCAAAAGTGCCCGTATTCATTGACGAGCAGCCGGAGGGCGGATACACCGTCACCTCCCCGCTCTTCCCCGAGTTGATAACCGAGGGGGATACAATCGAGGAGGTTCTGAGAAACATCCAGGAGGTCTTCGGAATGGTCATTGAGGACTACGTGGACGAGGAGCGTCCGCTGCCGCGCGGTCTGTTCGCCGAAGACCCCGCCGTATCCCTCGAACCGGCAGTCACAGTTTCTTGAGATACCGTGAGGTCACCCGAAAGCTGGCCCATTTCGGCTGCTACGAAGATACTCAACGAAGACGAGGATCGCATAGGATGTGGGTCAACCCGCATACGCGTCAGAGTTCACCGCTTCCAGACTGGGGAAGACGCGACTTGAGAATCGGCACTCTCCGTGCCGTAGTTCGAAAGCTTGGCTTGGACTGGCAAGAGTTCAACGAAGCATAAGAATTAAAGCGTGACTCAGGCCGATAACCGATTTGGGAGGCACTATGGCAAGTAAAGACACTCGAACACCCAACATCATCTTCATCCTCAGCGACGATCAGGGCGCGTGGGCGATGGGATGCGCCGGTAACGACGAGCTGACCACCCCCAACCTCGACCGTCTCGCCGTCACCGGAATCCGTTTTGAAAACTTCTTCTGCGCCTCCCCCGTCTGCTCTCCGGCGCGGGCATCCATCCTCACGGGTCAGATCCCGTCGCAGCATGGCGTCCAAGACTTCCTCAGGGCTGGCAACTCGAGGTTCCTGCCTGAGGATAGGCTGGAGATCGAGTATCTCGCGGGACGCAGATCGTACGTCGAGACGCTCGCAGAGAACGGCTACGACTGCGCTCTGAGCGGCAAGTGGCACTTGGGCAACTCCGGCCTGCCGCAGCTCGGCTTCGACTACTGGAACGCCCACGCCAGGGGCGGCGGCAACTACTATCGAGCATCCATGATTGAGAACGGACAGCTATACGAGCCGTCGGGATACGTGACCGACGTCATTACCGACCACGCCCTGGAGTTTCTGGACAACCAGCTAGAGTCCGACGCGCCGTTCTCTCTCAACGTCCACTACACCGCGCCGCACGCGCCCTGGGACAGGGAGCACCACCCGGCGGAGATATTCGACGCGCACTACAAGAACACCGCTTTCGACTCCGTCCCAGAAGAGGATATCCATATCAACCAGTTGGCCAAAGAGGGGAGCGCGGGCTCGCTCGGCGACACGCCCGAGAACCGTAGGCTGGCCCTGAGCGGCTACTTTACTGCCATCGAGGAGATGGACCGCAACATCGGCAGGCTGCTCGACTGGCTGGAAGAGAACGGACTCAGGGAGAACACACTGGTCGTGTTCAACTCCGACAACGGCATGAACATGGGTCACCACGGTATCTGGGGCAAGGGCAACGGCACATACCCTCCCAACATGTTCGACACCTCCGTGAAGGTGCCGATGCTGGTCTCAAGGCCGGGCCACGTTCCCCAGGACCTGGTATGCGACAAGCTGCTGAGCCAGTACGACTTCATGCCCACGCTGCTCGGATACGTCGGGCTGGAGGCGACGTCGGATCAGACACTTCCAGGCAGGGACTTCTCGCCCGTGCTGAGAGGTGAGTCGATGTCGGACGACACTCCCGTGTTTGTCCTGGACGAATACGGTCCGACCCGCATGATTCGTACACACAGATGGAAGTACGTCCACCGCTACCCCGGCGGCCCAAACGAATTGTACGACCTGGCCAACGATCCATTTGAAACCCGGAACTTGGCAGACGATCCCAAGCACGGCGAGCGCATCTCGTCGCTAAGGTCCGATCTGGAATCTTGGTACGACAAGTACGTCGACCCACGAATGGATGGCGCAAAGAACAACGTCACTGGCAAAGGCCAGATCGGACTCGCCGGCTCAGAAGACTACGACAAACCCTTCGCCGACGATGTCGTCTTCTTCCACGAGCGATAACGACCCGGAAGCGCGTCTCGCTCTAGCTGTTGCTACCTCGCCCACTCCGCATCGTGGCAGGGCGCCTCGCCAGCCCTCCGCTCCGCCACGCGAAAGCGCTTGACAAGGTTCTCAACGACGATCTGAGACAGTATTCTCCTCCGTGCTAAGGGGATAACACATTATGCGCGCTTGGCGACACACACAGTCAACCGCGCCGACTCGCCCAGCCCTTGACAACCCTCTCCAGCGCCGTGCTATCATACCTGCCAGAACTCATGTCCGCGCCAGTCCCGTCGAACAACAGCAGGGCGCAAAGGGCGGAAGCAGGGCAGAAAGGATTTCACGAAAGTGCACTGCTTCCCAAAGCTGGACCGTCGTTCGATCAGCTACGGACAGGGCACGAAGGGCGCAAAGGGCAGGTTATTTTTAAAAAACTTTCTAAAGACACCGAAAACAACGTCACCCCGTACCCCGATACGGGGGCGGGCAC
>JAKZVY010000064.1:0-6091 GCA_047515825.1 Dehalococcoidia bacterium | reverse complement strand
CCTTCGACGGGGCTCAGGACAGGCTCTTGGGTCGTCGTCGGGCGCACGGCAGATGTTTGTGAGGACGGCCATGAGGGTGCGTCCGTTGTTGGTGATTTCGAGAATATGCTGCTGGATAGTAGATTGGAGTGGAGAGTGGTTGGTGGATAGTGGGGAGTGCGTGGGTGGGGTATCGGCGGTGGGAGCGGGGCCGAGGGACCGGTGTAGGGCGTTGTCGAGTTGGGTGACTAGCCTGGGGGATTCGGGTTTGTTGGTGGTTTCGGGTTTGCGGCTGCTGGGCTCGGGGGCTGGGTTGGGGGGTTGGGTCGGTGGTGACCGGGGACTGCTTGGGGCATTTGCCCAGTCCTCTGTCGAGTAGGATTCTGGACGCGTTGATGCGGTCACGGGTGGTGGAGTTTTGTCGGACGCCCTGAGCGATGTCGTGCAGCATGTCGATGATTTCGAGTCCGCCGTTGGTCTCTTCGAGGATGGCGTTGGCGAAGTCGAGTGCGGGGTTTGATGGTATCTGTTGGGTTGAGGTGGTCATTGGTTTTTGGGGTTTAAGGTTTGGGGTTTAAGGTTTAGGTGGTTGGTGGCACTGATGTACTGTGAGTAGTATAGGGAATGTTTGTGCGGGTGTCAAGGGGTTGTCAGAATCAGGATTTACAGGATGTGAGGATCGGCAGGATGGGTTGGTTGGTGAATGGGTGGGTGTTGCCGCCCAGCATACGCAGTCCAGAAAAAGAGGCCAACGCCACACCGGCGTCGGCAAACGCAATCGCGGACGGGCGTCGGGTATGGTTGAAACGGTGTTAGTTCCTCTCATGCTGCGCTCGGCTTGCCGCGCGTCATTGTAACACTACACGCCCGGCCTCTCCTGCGCCTTGAGCCATTTCCGCTGCTGCTCCCTGCGGACTTTCTCGTCGGGTGGCGTGAAGCGCCGGTGAAACGACTCCCGGTAGCTCCCGAATGCAGCATTTAGGATGGCTTCGCGTATCTCCTCCATCATTCTGAGTACGAAGCGCAGGTTGTGAATGGTCGCCAGGCGGTATCCAAGCAGCTCCCTGGACTTGAACAGGTGGTGTAGGTAGGCAGCCGAGAACGTCAGGCATGTGTAGCAGTCGCAGCCCGGCTCGACCGCCTCGTCCCGCTCGCGATGGGGCGCGGAGTAGATGTTGATGCGTCCGTCTCGGGAGAACAGCGCGCCGTTCCGCGCGATGCGAGTCGGCAGTACGCAGTCGAACATATCGATCCCGCGCGCGACGCTTTCGACAAGGTCTTCGGGAGAGCCGACTCCCATCAGGTAGCGTGGGGAGTTGGTCGGGAGCATGGAAGCGGCCAGGTCAGTCATCTCGTACATTTCCAGCTTGGACTCGCCGACGCTCAGTCCGCCGAGAGCGTAGCCGGGGAATCCGATGGACATGATCTCCTCGGCCGAACGTCTTCGCAGGTCTTCGCGCAGCCCGCCTTGGACGATCCCGAACAGCATCTGGTCTTCGCGGCGTTGCGCGTCTCTGCACCGCGCCTCCCAACGGGTGGTGCGCTCCAGCGCCCACTCGACCATCTCCCTGCTCGAGTCCGCCGCGACGCACATGTCCAGCGGCATGATGATGTCGGCTCCGATCTTTTCCTGCGCCTCGATAGTGGACTCAGGCGTGAACTTGTGCATCGAGCCGTCGATATGCGACTTGAACAGGATGCCGTCCTCATCGACCTTTCGCAGGTGCTCGAGGCTGAAGCCCTGAAACCCGCCGCTGTCGGTGAGTGCCGGGCCGTCCCAGCCCATGAAAGCGTGCAGCCCACCGACTTGTTCGAGAAGGTCGGTCCCAGGTCTCAGGTACAAGTGGTACGTGTTGCCGAGCACTATCTGTGCCCCGGCGGCTCGCAGGTCAACCGGGTCGACGGCCCTGACCGAACCCTGGGTCGCCACCGGCATGAAGAACGGCGTGGGCACGTCGCCGCGTCCGGTGCGCAGCATACCAGCCCGCGCGCCGCCGTCGGTGGACTGGAGCTCGAAAGACGGAACGCTCTTCACTCAGATCCTCGTAAGTTGATCGTGTTCACTGGCTGGTTGTTCGCGCTTAGACAGCAAGTATAAGGGAGCGGCCCCGAAATGAACCGTCGATTTCTTGACACCCGCCGAGTCCAGACTTACACTTGCTGCAGGTTTTAGGACACACGACTTTCCAATGTTCAGGAGCGGGCGGAATGACGCAGGAATCGGCTCTCACCCCGGAGATGAAGGCGGCAATCGGCGTAGAGTCGGAGCCGCGCACCAGCGAAGTCGAGACGGGCGCGATAATCAAGTTCGCGGAGGCCATAGGCGACACCAATCCGATCTACAACGAAGAGGCGGCCGCGCGGCAGTCGAGGTACGGCGGGATGATCGCGCCTCCGACCTTCTTGCGCTCGATGAGCGCCGGCCCCTTGAAGGTGGACGTCAGAAGTCCGTACTCGGCGAATCTGGACGGCGGGAGCGAGTGGGAGTACTTTGAGCCGATTCGTCCGGGCGACCGGATAACGGTGACCACCAAAATCGCGGATCTCTACGAGCGGGCCGGACGGCTGGGCAACATGATGTTCTTGGTGCGAGAGACCAACTACGTGAACCAGTTCGGCAACACGGTTGCCACTCAGAGAACCACCGGAATTAGCTACCAGCCGCCTGAAGAAAACTAGCACAGGGAGGAATATATGACAGAGCAGTTCTACTTCGAGGATGTGGAAGAGGGGATGGCGATCCCCACGCTGCGCAAGGACCCGACCACCCAGCAACTCGTGAAGTATGCGGGGGCCTCCGGGGACTACTACCAGATCCACTACGATCTGGGGTATGCCAAGAACAACGGTCTTCCGGACGTGATCCTCCACGGCGCGTTGAAGAACGCTTACCTGGGACAGGTCATGACCGACTTCGCCGGCGAATGGGGCACGCTGAAGAAGCTCAGCGTCCAGTACAGGGGCATGGATGTCCCAGGCACTCCGATCTTCGCCAAGGGCGTGGTCAAGAAGAAGTACCAGCAGGACGACGAGAATATCGTCGAGTGCGAGATCTGGCTTGAGGACCACAAGGGCCAGCGCACGACCCCCGGCTACGCCGTCGCGGCGCTGCCCGAGCGCGGAGAATAAGCGCTTCTAGGCTACCGCCACCAGCGCGTCCCTGACTACTCTGGCAATGGCGCGGTACTCTTTGAGCACCGCGTTGTTGCCGAGCACGGTCGGCTTGGAGGTATCCCGGTAGTCAGCCCGCATCTCAATGCGGCCCAGGAAGGGTATCTCTAAGTGTTCCGCGAGCTCTTCACCGGCGCCGGATCCGAATATCTCTCCTGAGAAGTTTTCGACCACGCCGAGCACGTCTATCCGCAGTTTCTTGATCATGTTGACGGAGCGGATGGCGTCTATCTTCGCAAGCTCCTGCGGCGTGGTCACTACCACGAACCCGTCCATGTCGAGGGACTGCATCACCGTCAGCGGCGCGTCGGACGTTCCTGGGGGCAGGTCGATCACGAGGTAGTCCAACTCTCCCCAGTCGGTGGACTGCAAAAGCTGGTTGATGGCGTTGTGTATCATCGGTCCGCGCCAGATGATAGCCTCTTCCTCGTCCTGCTGGAAGAAGCCCATCGACATGACCTTGACGCCGAACCGCTCCGGCGGGATCATCTTCTTGTCTCCGCGGACCGCCGGAGCCTCAGCCACCTTCATGGCGCGAATCACGTTCGGGCAGTCGATGTCCACGTCCAAGATGCCGACGCTGGCGCCATCGTTCGCGAGCGTGACCGCGAGATTGACGGCTACGGTGGTCTTACCGACGCCACCCTTGCCGCTGTACACCCCGATCTTGTACCTGATCCGCGACAGCGTTTCGGAGACCGCGCGCTTCTGCTCGAACTGGCGGCGCATCGCCTCGATCTTCGCCTTGGCCTGCGCCTGCTGGTTGGGATTCATGCGACTCTCCTGGCCCGCCCCGCTCTCCGCAAGGCTAGTCCAGCCCCAGGAGCTTCTTGCCCTCGTCGGTGATCATATCGGGAGTCCAGGGGGGATCGAAGGTCACCTCGACGTTGACGTCCTCGACGCTGTCGATCTCCGCTAGCCGCCACTCGGCCTGCTGGGCGATGTACGGCCCCATGCCGCATCCGGCGAAAGTCAGGGTCATCTTCACCTCGACGTTATTATCCGCGACGTCAACGCCGTAGACCAGGCCGAGGTCCACAATGTTCACGGGGATTTCCGGGTCGTACACGTCTCTCAGGGCTTCGTACACCTCATCGGTAGTCAGTATCGTCTGCGTGGCCATTGCATATCCTCCATCTGCTGATCATGCTGTGCGCTGATCATGCTGTGCGCTGATCATGCGGCTCAACTCAATTGTAAGTGTGGGAACGTTGGGTGTCAAAAGCATTTACTTGCTGTGCCCGACTAAACGCAACGTAATCTTCAGCCCCTCATGATACAATCCAGGACGTTACGACCAAGCGGTCACGTCCTGGAGCGCAATCCCGTCAACGTCATGCCGAGCGTACTACGTAGCCTCCGCGGTTCAATTGCAGACATCCGTATCGCGCTCTTGGCCGCTGTCCTGTTCGCGCTCGCTGCGGGATGCTCGGGCGAAAGCGGGGGATCCTCAGATGTCCCAAAGTCGTCAGGTCCCGGCACCCCGTCCGAAACGCCGCTTCCCGAATCCCCAGTGGTGGAGTTCACAGACGACGGATTCCAGCCGCAGAGACTCGAGATTCCTGTCGGACGGCAGGTCGTATTTGTAAATGGGTCCGGCTCGAAACTCTGGCCCGCGTCCAACATCCACCCGACTCACGAGATACTGTCCGAGTTCGACGCCGGACAGCTCCTGCGGGCCGGTGAGTCTTGGGCCTTCACGTTCCACAGTCCCGGATTTTGGCGATACCACAACCACGCGGACCCTCAGCACGGCGGGCTGATCGTGGCCAGAGGAGGAGACCTGGCTGCCAGGCCGCCGCCCCTCCAGGTGGATACCTCGCAGCTTGAGTTCGAGCAGGCTCCGCAGTTGACTCCGAAAGCGCTCGGAGACCTGTTCACCAACGACGTTCTGCTCAGGCAGTACGTCGAAGACTACGGCCCGGCGGAAACGATGAGCCTTGTGGCCGAGGCCGGTGAAGCGGTGGGCGAGCTGTGTCACGAGCGGGCTCATGAGACGGGGCGGATGACCTACGAGCTGTTCGGCGCAGCGGCGTTCGCGCTGTCGAGTCACGAGTGTGAGGCGGGCGCTTATCACGGGGCTACCGAGGCGATGTTCAAGAGTCGGGGGACGGCGAATCTGGAGGAGGACGTTCGTACCATCTGCGGCGGCGCGGGCGTCTTCTTCTACAAGCTCCAGTGCATCCACGGCGTCGGACACGGACTCATGGCCTGGACCAGCTATGAGCTTTACGACGCCCTGGACCTGTGCGACCGGCTGGAGTCTGACCGCGACCAGCGCGCCTGTTACTCCGGCGTCTTCATGGAGAACGTGGTGGGCGGGCTATCGGGCACGATGGGACACTTCACGGACTATCTTTCGGACGACGACCCGCACTACCCTTGCAACGCGCTGACGCAGCGATACGTCGGCCCGTGCTACCTCTATCACAGCACGCGGATGCTCATGCTGTTCGAATACGACTACGAGCACGTGGCCCAGGAGTGCGCCAACGCGCATCCGGCGGCTCTGTACGACTGCTTCGAGAGCTACGGGCGCGACATCGCCGCGGTGACGCTCGGAAACCCGAAGCGCGGCCTCGCCATGTGCCAGGACACGGTGGACGATCCGACCCACAGGGTGTGGTGTATTCAGGGGTCTGTCCAGGCCAGGTTCTGGGAGCCTGAGAAGGCGGACGAAGCTATCGAGATGTGCTCCACTGCCACCATTGCTGAAGAGAAGAACGGCTGTTATCTGATGATCATCACGCGAGCAAGGGAGCTGTTCCCGGACAGACCCGCCCTCGAAAACTTCTGCGCCCGGCTGGAAACGGGTTACGAGGCGTGGTGCGAACGTTGAAAGACGACCTGACCAGCATCGAGCGCAGGGCCGTTGAGCTGGCTCGCGACGCAGGGGACATTCTCGCGCGATACTTCGGCGGCAACCTGGACATCCAGTACA
>JAKZVY010000063.1:0-5505 GCA_047515825.1 Dehalococcoidia bacterium | reverse complement strand
GGAGTCGCTATCAGGGTGTACGCGTGAGAAGCGCCGGTGGTCGCGCAGTACGGCGTCAACGTCCTCGTACTCGGTCAGTACCCAGGCGTTGATGAGCCTGAGCCTGTGGACGGGGTCTAGAGCGCGGAGCTTGCGGTACTTTTCGTAGGGGTCCGCCCTGAGCTTTGTGGAGGTGGGGTTATAGCTTATGCCGGACTCCAGATGCTCCCACGTTAGTAAGGCCCGCATAGCGGCGGGCCTTAGCATGTTGCGGAGCATTCGAGGGACGGTAGTCATTTGTCTTTCCTCATCCCGTCAGGGGACTCGGAACTAGCGTCACCCGCTACTCAGCGGCGGCGGCTCGCCTGCGCCTGCGTCGGCGCTGCACGACCCCGTCGCCCTCTTCCCAGAAGTAAACTTCGTTACCCTGCCGGTTGACCTCGAGGGATCTTCCAAGGATCTCGGCCGCGGCTCCAAGTCGTCGTCGGATGGCGGCGGTTGTCTCACCGTCTCCCGGGATGAGCCTCCCCACCTGGTCGGACTGACGCTGTTCTATGTATCCGACATACTCTTTCAACTGCTCAGCACGTTTGCCGGTCATCAGCGCCAATTGTGCTTCTTGCTTTGAAAGTAGTTCGAAAGTTGGCACGTTGCACTCCTCTCCGCTGTGTGTGATTGGCGTAATGATAATGGGAAAGTTGTTTCAATGCAACTATGCAAGAGTTTCTAGTTTTGAGTGGCTAGTGATTGGTTGATGTCCTTCCACTTCGCTCAAGTCAGGCTTCGCCCTTTTCCATCAAGGGAAAGTGGTAAATGAAGCAGTGTCAATCACCCTCACACCTTCGACTTCGCTCAGGTCAGGCTTCGCCCTTTCCATCAAGGGAGAGGGGATTCAGGAAGTGTGAAACATCAATTATGACTGCACGGAATTCAGAAAAGGGTGATGTCTTACGCTATCGGCGGCCGTATTGCGGCCTGGTTGCGCTACGTTGTAACGGCCCCTTGTGACGCGGAGGAGACGAGCTTAGCGTACTTCGCGAGCACGCCGCCGGTGTACTGCGGCTCGGGTGGAGTCCACTCCGCGCGGCGGCGCTCCATCTCTTCCTCAGAGAGCGAGACTTCGAGCAGCCTGGACTCGACGTCCATCCTGATCGTGTCGCCGTCGTGAATCAGTCCTATGGGACCGCCGACAGCAGCTTCGGGGGCGACGTGTCCGATGATCGGGCCCCTGGAAGCGCCGGAGAAGCGTCCGTCGGTCATGAGGAGTATGTCTTCGCCGATGCCGGTCCCCATCATGGCTCCGGTAACCGAGAGCATCTCCTGCATACCGGGGCCGCCCTTCGGCCCTTCGTAGCGGAGTACGAGCACGTCGCCGGGCTGTATATTCCCGCCGGTCACGGCTTCAAACGCGGCGCGCTCGCCGTCGAATACCCTGGCGGGGCCCTGGTGCTTCAGGCGCTGGGTTCCTGAGACCTTCATCACGCAGCCCTCGGGGGCGAGGTTGCCCTTGAGTATGACGAGGCCGCCGGTTGGACTCTTGGCGTTGGGAATGGAGTAGATGACGCGGTTGTCAGGCTCGGTCTGGACCTGGGCGAGGTTTTCTCCGATGGTGCTGCCGGTGACGGTCATGCAGTCTTCGTGGATCAGGCCCGCTTTCTGGAGCTCTTTCATCACGACAGGCACGCCGCCGGATATGTCCATGTCTGACATAACGAAGCGGCCGCCCGGCCTGAGATTGGTTATGTACGGCGTGGTGCGGCTGAGGGTATCGAAGTCGTCGATGGTCAGGTGGATATCGGACTCGTGGGCAATGGCGAGCAAGTGCAGGACGGCGTTGGTTGAGCCGCCCATGGCGAGCACGACGCGGATAGCGTTCTCGAACGCCTCACGGGTCATTATGTCGCGGGGATTGATCTCCTTCTCGAGCATGTTGCGGAGAACGGCGCCGGAGTCGAAAGCTATCCGGTCGTTGCGCGGGTCAATGGCGGGCACCGAGGCGGCGCCCGGAATGGACATTCCCATGGCCTCGATGGCGGAGGACATGGTGTTGGCGGTAAACATGCCGGCGCAGGCACCCTCTCCGGGGCAGGCGACGCGCTCCATTCCGATTAGATCGTCAAGAGTGATTTTGCCCTGGGAGTAGGCTCCGATGGCCTCGTACATGTCCTGAATGTTGATGTCTTCGCCGCGCCAGTTGCCCGGCATGATGGCTCCGCCGTATACGAACAGCGACGGGACGTTGCACCTGGCGATGGCCATCATAGCGCCCGGCATGTTCTTGTCGCAGGCGGCGACGACGACCAGGCCGTCCATGCTTTCGCCGAAGGTGACGGTCTCGATGGAGTCAGCGATGACCTCCCTGCTGACCAGGGAAGCCTTCATGCCCTCTGTGCCCATGGAGATGCCGTCGCTGATGGTGATGGTGCCAAACATGAAGGGGACGCTGTTGGCGGCTCTCAGCCCTTCCTTGACCTTTTGCGCCTGGCGGTCGAGGTGGACGTTGCACGGAGTGACGTCGGAGGCGAGGTTAGCAATGGCGACGAACGGCTTTTCCATATCCGCGTCGTCGAGTCCTGTGGCTCGGAGCATGGCCCGTGCGCCGGCGCGGGCGGGTCCGTCGGTGACGGCGCGGCTCTTCTTCTTCAGGTCGACTGCGACTTCGGTTGTCATCTGGACTCCTCCATATTGGCGGGGTTCGTGGGAGTGATTATATCAGCAGGCAAGTCTCATAGAAAGAAAGTGGTTAGTGGTCAGGACGGGCTTCGGCGCAATTGTCTGAACTGTGATTTATGGGATTCCGGGATTGTCATGATTCTTTCGATCTCGCCGTCCGGATCGCGATTCAACACCCTGTTTGAACTTGGAATGCGTAAACATTTCGAAAAATCGACACAGCCTGGATTGCCGCAGTCTTTTGATGCTGCTGACATCATGGGAACGACAGAGTTAAACTTTCGGGCGGAGCGTGACGGACGCGCCGGATAGCGAGCCAGGAGTCGTGGAAGAAGCCATGAACTTGATTATAGTCAGGCACGCCGAGAGTACGGGGAACGCCGAGGACCGTCTGCAGGGCCAGGATGATTTCCCGCTGTCGGACAGAGGGCGTCGGCAGGCGGCGCTGCTGAGAGCTAGGTTTGAGTCTGAGGGGTATCAGCCAACGCACATCTACTCCAGTCCTCTGAGTCGGACGCTCGAAACGGCGCGTATCGCCTCGGCAGGATGGGATCTGCCGATTACTCGGTGGGACGACCTGATGGAGACCGACATGGGAGTGTTCTCGGGCCTGAGATGGGAGGACGCCCAAGCGCGGTTTCCGGAGATGTGGCGCCGGTTCGCCGAGACGCGCAATATGGACGTGGTGGAAGGGGCGGAGACGTTCGAGCAGCGGTCGGAGCGGGGGTCGCGGGTAATAGATCGGGTCATGGACGAGCACACGAATGACGACCGCGTGCTGGTCTTCTCTCATGGCGGGATAATGCAGTACCAGATCGCTCGGGTCATCGGCTCCGAGCGGGTGTGGGGTCTGAGCGTTCGCAACACCGCGATGTTCGAGTTCTCTGTCGACGTGGACTGCTGGCAGTCAGACGGGCAGGAGGTGGTCAACCTCAGCCTTTGGCGCATTGGCCGGTTCAACGACGCGAGTCATCTGGACTGAGGGTGTGGTGGCTTCTCCGGGCACATGGAGAACCACGCCTGCCGTTTTCCAATAAGTGTCCAAAATCCTGACCAGAAAACAGCTAGGCGAGTCAAGCCGGAACTCCTTAGCCTTTCCCCTCAGTGTTAACTGATCTCCGGGGGGAGGAATATGCAGCAGGTTCAGACGCGGCGGCTAAACTCCAGCAACGATTCGGCCCAGTATGCCTGGCAGAATGATGAAGAGGCGTTTGTGGATGCGTTGATGGGGATGGCGTGGAATCACCATGCGAGTCGCTGGAAGAGGATCAGAATGGCGGCGGTGGGCCTTTTGAGCGCGATGGGTATGGCGCGGGTGTTCGGACGCTGAGTCGTACTCTCAGATTTGCGTTCCTTGTGAAAGGGCGGGCCGAGGCCCGCCTTTTCTTGTTTCCGCGTTGACATGGGTAGGGACGCTTCATAAACTCCCGTCACCATGCAATGGAGACCACAGTCAGATGAAGCAGCAACCGACCGCCCTGAGAATGACCGAGCCTGGAATCCGAGAGCTGTTCTCGGAAGACCGGATATGGCAGTCGTGGCTAGACGTCGAGGCCGCGCTGGCTCAGGCTCAGGCGGACCTGGACGTGATTCCGTCCGATGCGGCGGAAGAGATTACGCGCAAGGCACGCCTGGAGCTGCTGGATAGGGACGCGGTCTATGAGGGTCTTGCACGCACGGGGCACCCGCTGGTGCCGCTCATCTGGGAGTTGGACCGGATCTGCGACGGCGACGCTGGGGGCTACGTCCACTGGGGGGCGACCACTCAGAACATCACGCAGACGGGCTTTCTCCTCCAGCTTCGGCGGGCGCACCGAATCTACCTGGCGCAGATCGCCCAAATCCTGACGCTTATGGCTGATCTGGCGGAGGAGACCAAGGAGTACGTTCTGCCCGGACGTACTCATGGACAGCACGCGGTGCCCTCGACGTTCGGCCTCAAGGTGGCGGTGTGGATCGACGAGATTCTGCGCCACGTCGAACGGCTCAGGGGCTGCGAGGACAGGGTGTTTGTCGCCATGCTTGGCGGGGGCGCCGGAACGCTGGGGTCTTTGGGCGAGATCGGTCTGGACATTCAGGACGGAATGGCGGAGAAGCTGGACATGGGCTCGATGCCGATGCCGTCCCGGACGACGGCGGACCATCTCTGCGAGTACGTTACGCTGCTTGGGATGCTGTCGGCGACGTGCTCGAAGGTGGGACGCGAGGTCTACACGATGATGAAGCAGGAGTTCGGAGAGGTGGAGGAGCCTGTTCCTCCGGGAACGGTCGGCTCCAGCACGATGCCTCAGAAGCGCAATCCGAAGGTGAGCCAGGACATTGTCGCGTATGCCGCGCAGGTGCGCGCGCTGGTGCCGCTGGCGCTGGAAGCGATGATGACCGAGCACGAGGCGGACCGCACGACATACGAAATGATGGACCAGGCGGTGACGCAGTCGGCGATACTGGTCGGCGACATACTCCAGTATATGATCGAGCTGCTCAGCGGGATCCGGGTGTTCCCAGACCGGATGCGACGGAACCTGGACCTGTCGGGCGGGCTTATCATGTCCGAGGCGCTGATGCTGGAACTCGGTCGCCGCATCGGTCGTCAGCGCGCCCACGACGCCATCTACGACGCGGCGCAGGCGTCGGTGGTGGAGGTCAGGCCGTTTACGGAGATGCTGGCTGAGGTCGGGGACGTACGCGAAAATCTGACATCGGAGCAGGTAGAGGCTCTGCTGGATCCGACCAAGTACATCGGGGCGAGCAGGTTGCTGGCTGAGCGTTTCTCGGCACGGGCGCGGGAGGTGGCGGGGGAGCTAGAGAGTGTTGGGGATTGAGAAGGGAATTATATCGAAAACTTGACACAGC
>JAKZVY010000062.1:0-6023 GCA_047515825.1 Dehalococcoidia bacterium | reverse complement strand
ACGCCTACCTGAGCAGACTGGAATCCGACCCCGAACGGGTCAGGTCGCTGGTGGGTTGGGAGTGGATCAAGCGGAACGTTCAGGGGCTGACTGCAGACTACGCGGCCTCATCAAGCTGAAACGGTATAAGATTCGTCTTCTCCACGTACCGCAACCTGCTGACGACGTGGGAGCGGAGTGAAAGCCCGGAGATACGAGAGCATGCGAGGGCCGTAGCCTGTCGCTTCTCACCATAGGCGGCCGTGGGCACAACTGGACTGAATCGAGAACCTTCACGCTTAGATTGGTTCTGGACCTGTAGCTAGACCCTGCTCCCCACTCCGTCCGGCATTAGCCCGCCGCGAGCGGCCGAACAGGTATTGACCTCGTGCCGTTTCCGTAACTACAATTGCGTAGTATGGTGAAAGGCAACAGCGCTTGCGTTGGACTTGGGACCAGGCCAAGAATGAGGCGAACCTTCGAGCACACGGCCTCAGCTTTGAGGCCGCGGTCTTCGTGTTCCATGATCCCATGTCCGCGACGCGGGAAGACCCCTATCCATATGAGCAACGGTGGCGGACCATCGGCATGGTGGGCACTCAAGTCGTGATGGTAGTTCACACTTGGCCCGCCTTCGACACGGAGGCCGGCGAAGAGATCGGGCGCATCATCTCCGCACGTAAGGCGACGAGACGTGAGAGGGAGGCTTATGAAGAAGGACACTACTGAGCTGCCGTCAGAGATTCAGGCGCAGATTCGGGCGTTAGAGGCTCTACCGGAGGACCAGATCGACACTACCGACGCGCCGGAGATTCTCGACTGGTCCGACGCCAGGCGCGGGGTCTTCTACCGGCCTGTCAAACAGCAGATTACGCTGAGGCTCGACGCGGACATCATAGCCTGGTTCAAGGCCCATGCTCGTGACGGTCACGGTTACCAAACGGACATCAACGGAGCGCTCCGCGAGCACGTCCAGAAGACGGCTCGTTCCGCAAGCTAGCCCTGATCGGCGGAACCGGTGTCAGGGTGCCAACGGGCACTGGCGTAACCCGATGCCTGGTGGTGCACGGCGCACTTGGAGAACACCTGTCGTTGCTCTATGAGACACGAGGAGTGGAATGAAAGTGGAGGGCAGATTCCAGCAGGAGATGCTGAGGATTTACGAGGAAGCGAAAGAGTTCGACTACTACCCCACGTACTTTCTGAGGATGGTGGTGGACCGGGGCGGTCTCTCGGCAGCCAAGCAGTTGCTCAGCGGCAATAAGCTGTCGGATGGATTTGTCCGATTGTGGGAAGAACAACGTCTCGACCTCTCAGTCGAGGCACTCGCGCTCCGGGATCCGTGGATCGTCTTGTTCACTCAAGAAGAGTTGACTGAAGCACAACGGCGTCTTGATGGAGCGGGCTATGAGGGTCTTGATCGTGCCTAATCCAACACCGGCTCAACGATGCTCTCCCTCCATGCGGTCGATCCCCAGGAGGCGCTCAGCGGCATATTCGAATGAGCCTATGGGTGGCGAATAACTATGACATTGCCTACTACCAGTCAAACATCCGCACGCCTCGAAGCCACATTCGGTCTTGGCCGCAGTTGGAGGTCTCAGGCAGGTCCCTTGGCGACGGTTTGGGAGACCTCGTCCTACCACCTACTGTGGACAGATGGTGCAGCGAGCGATGTGGAACTGCGCAGGTTGTGGGAAGCAAGGAAGGGCCGCCAACCCTATCCGGTGGTCCTGCTGGCTCCTACGGACGATGAAGCTAGAGTCCATGTCGCTGGCCCGCAAGACGCCCGGCCTGTTCGGGAGCTACCGGCTGGACGGGTCCTTGACCTGTTGGAGGCGAGCCGCAGTATGGCGACCCGTGAGGCGGCATCGTTCCTGGCAAGAGAGTTCAGCCGCCTTGAAGAAACTGTCGTTCCCGGTCTGCGGGTCAAGGACCTACTCACTCCCCACTTCTTGCGGGAGCGTCTGCGCTGGCCCATCAACGAGAAGCGATTGTTACGCGCCGTGGAAGGTGTAACCACTACCGGCAGCGTAGCATGGCGCTCGCTGTTCCAGGGAATGGGCTATCAGGTGGAGCAGCTTCCCCAGCGCGGCTACCTGTTGCGGCACGACAATGCGCCTGTCGCAGTGGTGCATCCTCACCGCGACGTATCCCAGTTCAGCCGTCTCACCGACAACGGAGAGTTGCCCGAAGGGATGGTGCTGGCCGACTGCGGTCAGCATGGAGCGCATTGGGGTATCCTGGTGGCAGAGGGCCGCTACCGTTTGTTTCAACGACGGCCCCCGGTAGGACCGGCGACGGGACAGCACGTAGAGATAGACACCGGCGAGTTAGAGCGGAAGGACCGCTTCTATCTCGGCATTCTCGCTCCGGAGTCGTTGAAGGAGAACGGTTGGCTGACTGGTTGGGTCGGCGAGGCGAAGGACTTCGGGAAAGAGCTGCGCAAGGGCCTTGAGGAGCGGCTCATCAAGGATGCGCTGCCCAACATTGCGCGGGGGCTTGGCGAGTGGCTTGAATCGCAAGGGGCGGACCTTAGCGACCGAGAGCAGCTTCGGCAGATCGAGGAGGCCGCGCTGACCCTGGTGTTCCGGTTCATGTTCCTGCTTCACACCGAGGCACGAGGCTACCTGCCCATCGGCTCTGCGGCCTACCGGCCCCACAGCGCCCGCCAGCTTGCCGAGGACTCTCGACTGGCCCAGTCCTCTTTCAGCCGCAGGGCCACTCAGCGTTGGGACCGACTTCGGACGCTGGTGCGCATGGTACGCACAGGGGATCGCTCGGCGGGAGTGCCTGCTTACAACGGCAGCCTCTTCGCCGCCTCAGGCTTTCCCGGCAGCGATTTGCTGGAACGTGCCGAGGTCGCCGACGTTAACCTGGCCCCGGCGCTCGCCGCCATCGCCTACGAGACCGACAAGCCCGACGCGCCGGGGTTGGACTACGCCGGCCTGCAAATCGGCCATCTGGGAGCCATCTACGAGGCGCTGCTCACCCTGCGTCTGACCCGCGCTCCCGAGGATCTGGCCTACGACTCGAAGCAGGACGCGTTTCGGCCCGTCCGCGCCGGCGAGCAGCCGGAGGTGACAAGGGCGCAACTCTACTACCAGGCCGATGCGGGAGGACGCAAGGCCGGAGGCGTCTTCTACACCCGGCACGAGTTCGTTGACCATCTGCTCAACCATTCGCTGCTGCCCGCCCTTGACGACCACCTTGAAGAGGTCAAGAGGGTGGCCGACCGCGATCCCAGCGAAGCGGCCCGGAAGCTGTTCGACTTCTCGGTGGTGGACCCTGCGATGGGCAGCGCCCATTTCCTCACAGCGGCCCTGGACATGATTGCCGACCGCATTGAGCTTTTTCTTGCGGAGGTCGGCGGCATGCCTGCCATCGCCCAGCATCTCAGCGAGTTAAGCCAGGATAGCGCACAGGCTGTTCAACAGCCGGAGGATGGCGACTTGCTTCGGAGGCTCATCCTCAAACGCTGCATCTACGGCGTTGATCTGTCACCGATGGCGGTAGAGGTGGCGAACGTCACGCTCTGGTTGGCTTCCTTCGTCCCTGGCCTGGCTCTCTCCTACCTGGGCAGCAATCTCAAGTGCGGCGACGCCCTCATTGGTGTAGCCGACCCGTCCGTTGTCGGCGGCGTTGATAGTGCGATGTTCACCGGCGGTCAACACGTGATTGACGCTATGGACCGAGCAGCGCAGTTGCAGCAGGAGCAAGCAGCGATACCAGACCGCAACCCCGAAGAGGTGACACGCTCAGAGGAGTTGGGCACTCAGTTGCGCGAAGCAACGGTTGGGCTACGACACGCCTTCGATGTGTGGGCTGCGGAGCCTCTTGCAGAGAAGCCCACCAAACGACTAGAAGCGACGGGTCATCGGCACATACTGGAGCTGCATGGACAGGCGATCGTTGAGCGAAAACAAAGACTGCCCGAAAATGTCGTCAAGGCCATACGGGAAGCCCAAGGTATCGCGCAACGACTCCGTTTCTTCCACTGGCCCCTTGAGTTCCCCAGCGTCTTCCACCGGGAACGACCTGGCTTCGACGCGGTGGTGGGTAATCCGCCATGGAACGAGATAACCGTGGAAGAGCTCGCCTTCTATGCGCTGCGGGAACCTGGGTTGCGGGGACTGCCGAGCTTGGCCGATAGAAGAAAGCGCATAGCGGTGCTCGATGAGCAGAACCCCGAGTTGCGGGCGGAGTTTCAGAACCAGCAGGAACAATTGGCGACTGTCCGAGGGTTCTTCTCCGAGAGCGGGGGATACCAGCTTCAGGGAGTGGGCGATAAGGACCTGTACCAGCTCTTCTGCGAACGTTATAGCCACCTCGTGAGGAAGGATGGGTGTCTGGGAGTAGTGCTACCCAGGACAGCATTCCTAGCACAAGGGGCCAAGGGATTCAGGCAGTGGCTGTTCACCCACAACAGTTTGCGACGCCTCGATCTCCTTCTCAACAACAGGAGTTGGGCCTTCACCATCCATCCTCAATATACGATTGCTCTGCTGACGGGCCAACGGAGGACACCAACAGAACAAGCCACCTTCCAAGTAACGGGACCATCGAAGAATCTCAAAGAGTTCCAGAATGTCGCGCACGGTCAGGGCGTCAGCATCTCGGCGTCCTCCCTGGGAAGTGCTCGTGTAGTGCCGCTGCTGCCAAGTCAGATGCACGCCGACGTGCTAGCAAAGCTGCGGCGGGGAGTACAGTTCGATTCTCTTCAGAATCCTGCAATCCCCACAACCGCAAAGGGGCGCGCTGCTGCGTCTCATCTAGCTCCCTATACGGAATTGCATGAGACGCAGCAGCGCGCCCTCTTCTCCCATTCTCAAGGCGTCCCCGTATGGAAGGGCCGCTCCTTTGATCAGTACGAGCCGCATGGCAATGAACCTGCCGGTCTATCCGTCTGGGATGAGGTCCTTTCATGGGCACAGAAGAAGAGGACGCGCTCCTCGGTCTTCAAGCGGATGTTTGCTGCGGATCTCCTTGCGGATCCCGACACCCACCCGATGAACCGCTGCCGTATTGCGTTCCGCGATGTGACTAGAAGTACAGACTCCCGCACCGTAAGAGCCTGCTTAGTGCCACCGCGAGTGCCGTTGACGAACAAAGCACCTTATCTCCTCTTCGCAGAGTGGAGCGCCCTAGCTCGGGGCTACGTCTTGGGGGCCATGAACAGCCTGCCATTTGACTGGATAGCTCGCAGATATGTTGAGACGAACTTGAACTACTTCATCCTTAACATGCTCACCTTTCCACCTCCGGACACTACTCCTTGGCAGCGCATCGGCACGCTGGCGGCGCGGCTGTCCTGCGTGGATGAGCGATTCTCCGAGTTCGCGGCGGAGGCCGGCGTGGACTGCGGACTGCTCACCGACGCCGAGCGCACCGACAAGCGGGCGGAGATAGACGCACTGGTGGCCCGCGCCTATGGGCTGACCGAGGAAGAACTGAGATTTACATTCACGGACTTCACCGAGAACGCCGTTAGTCCAACCTATCGGACGCAGGTGTTGGAGAAGTGCGAGGTGGTGGAGGCTGCAAAGTGGCTTGGTGATGCGGGAGGCAGTGCGCCGGACATGGAGTACATCCCGCGCCGCCGAAGCGAGCTTGATTGATGATTCTGGTGGACACATCGGTGTGGATCGACCACTTACGTCGCCCAGAACGTGGGCTGTTGGAACAGTTGAAAGCCAACAACGTACTTACACATCCGATAGTCGTCGGAGAGTTGGCTTGCGGTAATCTTCCAGACAGAGCGACATTCTTGCGGCATATGGATGCAATTCCCGAGATTAGAGAAGGAACTCATCAGGAAGTCCGGGACCTGATCGAATCCGCACGACTCATGGGACGTGGCATAGGCCTTATGGACGCGCATATGCTGTATTCCGTGCTACGGTAGGAAGACGCTCTCCTATGGACGCGAGATGCGCGGCTCAACCGAATAGCCGAAGAACTATTCGTTTCGTACTCCGAAGCGCCCTAAGATGAAGAATATGGAGCGCAGCATGGGCCATGGTTCCTATGAACTGGTGGACAAC
>JAKZVY010000061.1:0-2510 GCA_047515825.1 Dehalococcoidia bacterium | reverse complement strand
CTTCTGGCCCGCGTCGAGCCAGACCAGTCCGGGGTCCTGGTGACTCATGACCGTGGTTAGAACCTTGGCCGCTGGCGTGAGCTCCGGTCTGGCGGCGGTAAGAGCGCCCTCCATGAGAGCGTAGGAGCCTGCGAGGATTTCGGTTACGTCGTCACGTGCGGCGACTGCGTCGTAGTCGGCTGAGCCTACGGCAGCCACCATCGGCGGTGGGATGCACTGGCTGGTGCATTTGAACTCCGCATCTGACAAGGCATCGAGGCGTTCATCGGTCGTCACTGCCGAATCCAGGCTCAGCTTGCCAGAGGGCGCTTCGAACAGGCCGGCAAACCGGAGGTTGGGGGCCTTATCCTCTACCCTGTAGGCCAGATCCGGCGCGTCATCCGGCGACGCGCCTATGGAATCTCCGCAGCTACGGATCGCCACAGCCACGCCCAACCGCGCATCCACGCTGACCGCTGCCTCTCCGAGGTCGTCGATGTTCCGGGCGCTGTCTGTCCCCACTGTGAGTGTTAGTCGCCTCGCCAGTGACGCGACACGGACAATCTTCGACGGAGTAACTGCCACGTTGGCGATCAGGATGTCATCGAAGCCATACTGGCTGAAGACCTCAGCCTGGCCGACCGTAGCCACCGCTACTCCCGACGTGCCTCCGGCCCTGATTTGCATATGGCCTATCGCGGGACACAGGTGCGCGTCCAATCTGGGGCGCAACTTGGTACCGGAGTCCTGGACTCGACGGTGAACGGTCGCGATGTTGGCCTCGACGGCACCCAGGTCCACGACCAGGGCCGGGGTGTCCAAATCCTCGGACGGTGTTCCGATAGGCTTGAATACGGGACGTTCCATGTGGCGCTCCAGTGGGATGGTGTCGAAAAACGGGGGGGGCAGCCAGCCGCCCAGAGATTAGCATACGCCATCGGCGTCGTCCAAGACCGGCCATACAGTCAAATTGGAAACTGGTCTGCTATGATGGGGGACGAATTCGGATGCTAGGAGGCCCCCGTGGAGACAGCTCGGGTTGAACCGACCGACCTGATCTTGCTTGATGGCGAGCAGATCGCCGCCGAACTGGAGACGGGGAGCGACAACGGACACTTGTGGTCTGGGAGGCACGAGGCGCTTATCCTGACCGACAGCCGGATCATCCACTCATCTGCGGGTGGACGACGGCGGGGCGCGGTGATTGCGGCTGTGCGCGACATCGACTCGGTCGAGGTCACCTCGGTTCGCCCGGGCGTCGGCGCATACTTCTGGGCTGCGCTCGCGGTGGTTCTGAGCTTGGTGCTGTTCCTGAACATCGACGACGGCACCTGGAGGGTCGTTGCTGCGCTAGTCGTGCTGGCGATGGGTGTTTACCTCGTCGTCAATCAGGTGCTGGACTCAGGGGAACCGACCGCGGTCTTCAGGACTGGTGTCTCTGAGATCAGGTGGCTATTCGACGCCAAGAAAGACAGCGAGGCGGTCTACGGCTTCATCAACCGGCTGTACCAGGTGAAAGCGAGCTCCCTCCAAGTACGAAACCAGACTTTCTCCCCTCGCTAGCCCAGCCTCAGACTTGGGACCACGTCCAGGTCCCATTGATGCCTGTCGGACTCACTCATCGCAAAGTGCGCGGCTGCGCCGATCATCGCGCCGTTGTCGGTACAGAAGCCCGGCCTCGGCACAATCACCTCGACCGGAGAACGCTTGGCCATCTCAGACCTCAGGTGCGAGTTAGCGGCCACGCCGCCGCCCAGTATGATTCCCTGGACGCGGTGCTTCTTAATAGCTTCGAGCGTACGCCGGACCATCGAGTCCACAATCGCCTCTTGGAAAGCGAACGCGACCTCCGAAACCTCAGAGTCGTCAGGCCCCCTATCGTCAGGGATTGGGTACATCCCCTTCTGTTCTGCTCGGCGTAGGACAGCGGTCTTCAGCCCGCTGAAGCTGAAGTCCAATGAGTTCTTTACCCTGGGCCTGGGGAGATCAGGCTCGGATCCTACGGCACCGTCTGCGACTCGCTGTATCTCGGGTCCGCCTGGGAACCCCAGGCCGAGAACCCTGGCCGCTTTGTCGAACGCCTCTCCGGCGGCGTCGTCGCGGGTCCTGGCGATCAGCCGGTAGTGGCCGTGTCCCTCCATCAGGACCAAGTCCGTGTGCCCGCCCGACGTAATCAGGCACATGAGCGGGAATCCGGGACTGGATTCCGGATCCACTCCATCCTCCAGCCACGCGGCGTACACGTGCCCTTCCAGATGGTTGATGCCTATGAACGGAAGGTTCTGGGACATCGCAAGGCCCTTCGCCGTGTTCACCCCGACCAAAAGCGATCCGGCCAGTCCGGGTCCGTGTGTTACCGCAATTGCATCGAGCTGGCGCAACTCAAGCCCGGCGTCTTCCAGAGCGCTATCCACGACGGGTATGAGAGTGCGCATGTGCTGGCGGGAAGCGATCTCCGGGACGATTCCTCCATACTTGGCGTGCATTTCGACCTGCGTAGCGACCACGTTGGACAGAATGTGCCGCCCATC
>JAKZVY010000060.1:0-3150 GCA_047515825.1 Dehalococcoidia bacterium | reverse complement strand
GCGATTTCGAGGAGGTTGTCGAAGACGCGGTCTATTCCGCCAGTGGCCTCTTGGAGCTGTCTGGCGGCGTAACCGGCGAAGGCGGGGTTGATAGTTCCTATTTGTCCTTCTGCTTGCATGAACATTAGTTTAGAGCAAACGGTCTGGGATTGTCAAGGGGTGGATCCACGAAGGACACGAAGGGAGGTTTACTGCATCGCCGCCTAGACAGGGACAGGCTTCGAGGGGCGCTGGCGCTAGTTTAGTTTGTCGCTCAGGATGCGGCGCGCTCGGTGGAAGCTGGGGAGGCGCTGCTCAAGTACGTCCGGGTTGAGCTTGCCGAGTACCGCGAATGATTTTGGTCCCTTCGTGTAGGGACCGGGGCAGTTTCGAGTCGCGCGCTCCAATCGATCCTGCACATCCTGCCTAGATCGGCGCTCGAGGTTGTCCAGAGGCGGCAGTGCGGAGGTCTGGAGCGGGTTTCCGAAATGCTGGTTCAATGTCTGACGGTCTGCAACGATCCATGTCTCCATGCAGGTGACCATGAACAAGACTTGGTCGTTCTGAGCTCCTGCTGGTCTTTGCCATCCGTCTCGCTGGTTGAGGTGTCTCCAGGTCTCATCGATGTTTGTGACAGGGTCTTCGCTGTCGATCAGCAGCGCGATGTAGTCCAAACTAGATTGAGATGCATAGATCGCAACGAAGTTCTCATAGGCACTCTGTCGGCTTCCACAAGCCTTCAGTCTAGGCATCCGACCTGAGAAGCCGCATTTCTCAAGCAATCTGCGAAAACCCTCTCGGCATCGTCCTAAGCTCTCGCTTGACTCCACATCACCGCCCTCAAGAAGAACCATCGAGCTCACCAGCGCACACCGCCCAGATGTCCGCTCATCCAGAGACGCCCCAGGCTATATTTCTCAAGCCACACTTTCAGGTCGGAGCGGTCGAGGCGTCTCATGTTGGTCTGGCCGTCGTGCTTTTCGCAGACGACTACCGACTCAGGCCGGTCGGACAGGGCGTCGACGAGGATGTCGGAGTGCGTGGTCACGAGGAGTTGGCTCCTGCCGGATGCCTCGACCAGGAGATCTGCCATCTTGGGTATCAGGTCCGGGTGGAGTCCCAACTCCGGCTCCTCAATCCCGATGAATCGGGGCGGCTCCGGGTCGAAAAGGATCGCCAGTAGGGTGAGGTATCTGAGGCTGCCGTCCGAGAGGCGAGAGGCTGGTATCGAGAAATCGCCCTCGGTGAAGTGGATCTGGACAGTGCTCGGATCGAAGTGAAGAGCGTAGTCGGTGAAGCCTTCGTAGAGATCAGCGAGGCGCTCTCTGAGTCGTGCCCTGGAGCTTGGGAACAGTACCAGGCGATTGAGGAACATTCCGAGGTTCGAGAGGTTTTCTGCCAGCGGACTGGGGCGGGTGCCGCTGCTCTGCGAGTCGCGGATGGCGGCGCCTCGTCCGAACTCCCAAGAGCCGTACAGGTTGATTTCCTCGTAGAAGCCGCCTAGGTAGCTTAGCTCCGGGTACTGGTCTGGGTCTTTGCGTTGCGACAGTATCGATCGGTCAGGGTCGATGTCATCCTGTTTAAGTCCCCTCTTACCATGATCCTGAACGTTGATCACGGGATGTCCATCTTGGTATCTATAGTAGAAGTACACGTCGGGTTGTCCTTCTTCATTTGGACGCTCGTTTTCGATCCGCTCGTCCTCCAAAGTGAACCGACGCCCAGATTCTTTAAACTCGATCACGTGGCGCAGGGGCTGACTGCCGCCTGGGTTTTGGACAATGGCCTCGACCGTTGCCGGGGACTTCGGCTGCCCCTTCCAGATCCAGTCGGTGATACCGCCCCCGGTGCGAACAGGCTCAGACAGATCGCTTGGAGCGGCTTGGAGAAGCCTGACGACCTCGAACAGGTTGGACTTGCCCGACCCGTTCGGGCCGATCAGGACGTTGAGGGCCGAGAGCTCGAGGTCGATGCCGTCAGGTCCGAAAGACAGGAGGTTCTTGGCCCTGATGTGTTTCAGGGTCGGCGTGTTGGATTGTGTCATGGCGCACGACCTCCGGGGCACTGTCGCTGGCCGTATTAGTGTGTCATGGTACGGGCGCGTGTGCGATACTGTCTACATTAGACGAGGGAACGTTGACGGAAGTATACACAGGAGCGTTCTTACAGATGCCCTTTGAGAACAGGCCGCTGTTTCCCTTCACAGCCGAGGTGAACGAGCGGGACCAGCTTACTATCGGCGGCTGCGATGCGGCGGAGCTGGCCGCTGAGTTCGGGACGCCGCTGCTGGTGTTCGACGACGCCACGCTGCGGGGGATGTGCCGCGGGTTCGTGGAGGCGTTCACGGCGCGGTACGCCAACAGCGAGGTGCTGTACGCGTCCAAGGCGTTCGTCAACGGCGCCATCGCAAAGATCGTGGCAGAGGAGGGACTCGGCTTGGACGTGGTCTCAGGCGGGGAGCTGGCGGTGGCGGAGGCGGCGGGCGTGGACATGGGCCGGGTCTATTTTCACGGGAACAACAAGACGCCGGACGAGCTGGAGTACGCGCTGGACGTGGGCTGCGGTCGGGTGGTGGTGGACAGCTTCTACGAGATGGGTATGCTGAACGACTTGGCGCGGGTGCGCGGGGTTACGCAGGACATTCTGCTCAGGCTGTCGCCGAGCGTGGACCCGCATACGCACGTCCACACCACGACGGGCATCCTGGACAGCAAGTTCGGATTCTCGATAGAGACCGGGGACTCGACTACGGCGATCCGACAGGCGCTCGCGGCGTCGAACCTGGACCTGGTCGGGCTGCACTTTCACCTGGGCTCGCCGATATTCGAGCTGGAGCCGTACGCGATAGCGATAGACACGGTGCTGAGCTACCTGGCGCCGTTCAAGGACGAGGGCCTGGACATGCGGGAGTTCAGTCCTGGCGGCGGATTCGCCATCGGGTATGTGCGTGACCAGCTTCCGCCGGCAATCGAGGACTACGCGGAGGTGATTACGTCGGCGTTTAAGCGGCGGTGCGCGGACCTGGGGTTCGGTGAGCCGGCGCTGATCGTGGAGCCGGGTCGGTCGATAGTGGGCAGGGCAGGGGTCGCGCTGTACACGGTGGGCGCGATCAAGGACATCCCGACGGTGCGTAAGTACGTGTCGCTGGACGGCGGCATGGGGGACAACATC
>JAKZVY010000059.1:0-3598 GCA_047515825.1 Dehalococcoidia bacterium | reverse complement strand
CGAGTCTGACAGAACGAGGGTTGAAGACGATTGGGGGCTAAAATGTGGATCGGCTTGGTAGTCATTGCCATCGGTTCGGTGCTGTTGCTGGAGCAGCTCGGAGTGATAGAAGGTGGGTTTGCGAAGTTTTGGCCGGTACTTCTGATCGCGTTTGGCGTGGGTCTGGTCTTCAACGCGATCAAGTCCAAGAAGTGACCTCTAGCCATGACTGCCGCCCGCCGACGCTGGTGGACGAGCGAGGAAGCGCAGCAGCGCGTACCCCGCCAGCCCGGCCATTAGCGACGCGCCCATTATCCCGATCTTGGCATCGTTGACGAGCAGCGGGTCGATAAAAGCGAGGTTGGCAATAAATATCGCGACGGTGAATCCGATTCCCCCCAACAGACCCATACCGATGACGTGCATCCACGAGACGGTGTTCGGAAGCTCGGTGAGTCCGAATCTGGACGCCAGCCAGGGAAACATCGTTATGCCGACCACCTTCCCAATGGCCAGCCCCAGTACGACTCCGAGCGTCACCTGGCTGAGTGCAGCTTCTCGTATCGCATCCGTCGAGAGTTCGATCCCAGCGTTGGCCAGGGCGAACACCGGCAGAATCACGTAGCTCGACCAAGGGTGAATCATACGCTCCAGGCGCTCCAGCGGCGACTCGGTACCCTTCACCAGTTCTTCGAACTCGCCGAGGATTATCTCAGTACGGCTGTCACCTTCGATGATCAGCGACGCGCGGTACTCCGCCAGCAGCCCTTCCGACTCCTGCGCGAACTCCTCCCGGCTGAAGGTGGCCCGTGTCGGGGTCAGCGCTCCGATCAGCACGCCGGCGACCGTCGCGTGAACGCCGGACTTCAGCACTGCCACCCAGATCAGGAACGCAAGTGCCGCCGTAATCGGAGCATGGCTGAAGCCAAAGCGGTTCACCAGAAGCATCGCACCGATCAAAACGGCCGCAAGGCCCAACTGCATGAAGTCCAGCGACTCGCTGTAGGCGACTGCGATCACCAGTATCGCGCCCAGGTCATCCACTACCGCGAGTCCAAGCAACAGAACCCTAAGCTCCAGCGGCACGCGCCGCCCAAGCAGCGCCAGCGCTCCGAGTGCGAACGCGATGTCGGTCGCCATTGGGATGCCCCAGCCACGGATCGCCTCGCCGCCCGCGTTGAGAGACAGGTACAGCGCCGCAGGCACCACCATTCCCCCGAAGGCGGCAATAACCGGCAGCGTAGCACGGCGCGGGGACGAAAGCTGACCAAACAGAAGTTCCCGCTTGATCTCCAGACCGACAACGAAGAAGAATATCGCCATCAGGCCGTCATTGATCCACTCCTCTATCGACAACTCGACCTTGAACAGCCCGGCATTCAGCGTGAGATGATGTTCCAGGATGTGGTGGTAATGTTCCGACCAGGGCGAGTTGGCCCAGCCTATCGCGACCGCCGTCGCGATCAGCAATACGAGGCCGCCGACAGATTCGGTGTGGATGTACTGCTGAACCGGCAGCATGATCGCACGGCTCAGGATAGAGCGCTCCGCCTGCACTCTCAGGCTGCCTCTGCTGCGGGGAGGTACGTGGGCCATCGGAGATCAGTCGTCTGAAAGAGTTTGTCTAGGCGATAGCGGACCGGTTACGCCTATCATGCTGTCACGGGTCACCAGCTCGGCCAGCTCCGTTTCCGAAATTCCTTCACTGCCGGATGGTCGTCTCGGTAGCACAAGGTAGCGAATGTCGGCAGTGCTGTCCACTACGCGCACTCGGACGCCGCTGCCCGGCTCGTACCCGAACTCGCGCATCACAGCCCGCGGCTCTACAACCGCCCGCTGTCTGTAGGCAAAGCTCTTGTACCAATCGGGAGGCGGGCCAAGCAAGGAGGTCGGATAGCAAGAGCATAGTGTGCAGACCACCAGGTGATGTACGTCTTCGGTGTTCTCGACCACCGCCAATTCTGCGTCATGTGTCAGCGAGTATCCGAGTTCGTACACTGCCGTTCTCGCGTCGGCCATAAGCCGCGCCTTGAACTCAACGTCCGACCATGCTTTCGCGACGACCCGCGCGCCGTCCGACGGTGTCCGCGCCCTCGCGGCGACCTCGCGTACTTCGTCGTTGCCCACCACACCGTTCTCGATCAGAAGCTCATAAATCGCCAGGGCACGCTTGGCCCTGTTACTTAGCCCGATCTCCGGGTGGACTCCCGGGTGTTCGGTATCGTTGTGATGGTCAGTGCTCATGTTTGAAGCCTTGTACTGCTGCCTACAATCATTCATTCCCACCGTTCAATGGCTCTATCCACTGCTCATAGATGTCAACGAGCAAGGTGTCCCGTTCGTCTTCTCGATATCGTTCGCCCCACACGTCATTCTGTCTGAATTCAACTTGGTACAGAAGACGATCAGGCAACCCGTCTCCACCGTAGGCCCGCGACTCCGGATCGAGAAACGCACCGCTTACCGCCCGGATCACGCCGACCCTGCCCTTGATGAACCACGGTGTTCGGTGGTGGTGATATACGACGTCGCTTCTTACCTGGATCACTTCGCCGGGCTTATACTTCCCCGGCTCAACTCTGAGTACTAGCCCCATCGGTCGTCCAGCTGAGTCACTTTGGCGTCAATCTCACTTTCTTGGAGGACACCCTTCTCGATTAAGATAGATTCCAAAGACGCAGACCAGCGCTCGTAGTAGCTGTATGCCTCGTACTCGTCGGGAGGGATAGACTCGATTCCACGCCGCAACTCGTCAACGTTCATGATGTCGTGGCGCCGAAGTACACCTACAAGCGCATTCGTCAGGTGCTCCCAGTCGGCCCACTCATGGGTGGATCGGTCGATAGGTTCGTCCGTAGGCAGTCCGCCCCTGTCGTGGACTCGTAGCAACTCTCTACTCCTTGCCCACTGAGCTGAGAGGATTGACCGTCACGCGGCTCAGCGTTCCGGCGCCCCTGTTTCTGAACTGGTGCTCCACTCCAGGGGGGACCAGCACCGCGTCGCCCGCTTTGATCGGGTACTCCTCACCCTCCACCCACAGCACTCCCTCGCCCTCGACGATGTACGCCTGGTGCTCCCACGGGTGAACGTGCTGCGCGCTTGACCCTCCCGGCGGGTGCTGCACCCACAGCATCACGTAGTTGGGAACGCCGTCCTCCGGTCCGAGTACGGGATTGGTTTTGCCTTCGACACTCTTGATTACCGGTTTCATGCGGCTCCTCGCGGTCTAGTCCTGAATGTCATAGTCCTGCGCCACCGCCATCGGCGGCGCGCCGTCCCAAACGCCTTTCATATTCCGATACGCGAACTCCGCCCGCCTGAACCACGTGTTCCAGGTCGTCCCCGCTGAGTGAGGCGTGACCACAACGTTGTCCATCTTCAGCAGCGGGTTGTTCGGGTCCACCGGCTCCTGCTCGAACACGTCCAGTCCGGCCCCTGCGATCCTGCCCTGCTGGAGCGCCTCGATCAGCGCGCCCTCATCCACCACAGGCCCCCGACTGGTGTTGATCAGCACCGCCGTCGACTTCATCGACCCGATCAGCTCTCGACTGACGATGTGGAACGTATCCGGCGTCAGCGGCGTGTGACAGGTAACGATGTCCGATGTCTGAAACAGCTC
>JAKZVY010000058.1:0-5972 GCA_047515825.1 Dehalococcoidia bacterium | reverse complement strand
GGTGATGCGTCGTTGCGTCATTGCCGTTCCCTCCTGTACTGAAAGCTCGGCGCCACTACTGCTCCCCGTAGTTCAATGGCGTCCCTGGCAGGATTCGAACCTGCGACCCGCTGCTTAGAAGGCAGCCGCTCTGTCCTACTGAGCTACAGGGACACGCTTTGGACGTATGCTCAAGTTTAGCAACGGCCTTATGGCCGGTCAAGAATTGCGGCGTGGGAGAGAGTGTCGGAAAGTCGGCGACTCAGGAGCCCACGGTGCGGAGCCAGACGACGGAGACCGGGCGCCTGATGAGCTGGCGGGAGGCTCCGATTTCGAGGTGCTCGACATCGGGTAGGGTAGTGAAGTGGCGTTGGACGAACCTACCGACCGGTCGGCTCAATGTAGTGGAGGCGACCAGGGCCGCGAGAGCTCCGCGTGCGCCTGCCCAGAATCCTCGCTTCCCGCCAGAGGCGATCAGTGCCGCGAGTCCGCCGATGAGGGCGCCGACAACGAGGTTGGTGCCGCAGAACGGTGAGACGGCGAGGTCCGAGTGTCCGGACTTCATCAGTCGGAGGGCTTCGTGGGCGGCCTCCGAGACGACCTCGGGCGACGCGCTGGACCAGATCACGAAACCGGACGGCACCGAGTATCCGCCCATCGGAGGCGTGACGCCACGCTCCAAGAGAAGGGCGACGGTCGCGTGCTCGAGGCCGTGATTCCTCCGGGTCTTGTCCAATGCAGGTACGCCCACTGGGCCGATTACCTCCCGATCATTCAAAGTCGTCCCGGCTCTGCTGACAGTACCACACATCCCGCCGCCACGCCGCGCTGAAACGATTTCACGAGATTTCTGTGCTCGCTTCTAATAGAGAAATAACTGGAAAAGTATTGAAAAACTCGTTGACATGATTGAATGCCAACCCTAGGATGGATGCAAGATCAGGGAGCTAAAGGAGAGAAGAGAGATGACACGGAAGACGAAAAAGATGATTGCCGTCGAAGAGAGGTTCCACCAGCCGCTGGAAAAGATACTGCCCGAGATGGTGACCGACCAGGGTCTGTCGTCGACAGCGGACTATCTTGGCGTCAGCAAGGCCACGCTCGGCTACTGGCTCCTGAAACTGGGGATCAACGTGCGCCGGGTGGCATTGGCTCCGGGTGAGACTATCGAGATCAAGCGGGTTAGCCAAGTATAGGGCTCGCGCCGCGAACGTCGGGCAAGCAAACGGCAAGAGGCCGGTGGGGGACGAGTGCTCCCACCGGCCTCTTACGTTAAGGTGGGTCAGGGGAGAGTAGGGAGAGTGTCCAGAGAGTCAGCGCCTGGTGGAGCCGATTGCGGCCCGCGCTTCGCGCTCTCGCTCCCGTTCTATGAGCACGCGCCGCTTGTCGAATCGTTTCTTTCCGCGTGCGACGGCCAGCTCGATCTTGGCGTAGTGGTTTCTAATGTATAAGCGGATGGGTATCAGCGTGAGGCCGCGCTGGTCCACCTGGCGCGTGAGATTCCTAATCTGGTCGCGGTTCAGCAGCAGCTTGCGGGGGCGCTTAGGGACGTGGTTGTTGCGGTAGGCGTATGCGTACTCGTCGATGTGAAGGTTGTACAGCCACATCTCCCCGTCGACAGGGCGGGCATAAGCGTCGCTCAGGCTGACCCTGCGCCCGCGGATGGACTTGATCTCGGTACCGGTCAGCACCAGTCCGGCCTCGACGCTCTCGATGATGTCGTAGTCATACCTGGCGCGGCGGTTGAGAGTTATGGTCGAACTTCCGCTACCTGACAAAGTCCGTCACGCTCCATCGGCTTGCCGGCCGTCCAGAAGGTCTTCCATGACCTCCACCGCCTTTTCAAACTGGGAGGTATCGGCCTTCTGCTTGTCCCTGGACGTGACCTCGAAGTCCGGCTCGACGCCGTTACCGTGGATTAGTCTCCCGCTAGGGGTGTACCACTTGCCGATTGTCATGTAGAGTCCGCCGCCGTTGGACAGCCGGCGCAGGATGTTGACGCTACCTTTGCCGAAGGTCGTCGCGCCGACGACGGGGGCGCGACCGTGGTCCTGCAGGGCACCGACGACAATCTCGGAGCCGCTGGCGCTAGACTCGTTTGCCAGAACGACGAGGGGAATGTCCGCAAACATGCCCGGGTTCGCCGTTTCGTGATCCGATCGGTTCCCGGATCCGTCCACCTGATACATGACCAGGCCGTCCTCTATGAACATGCTCACGACATCGACGACGCTGGACAGCAGGCCGCCGGGGTTGTCGCGGACGTCGAGGATGAGGCCCTCGGCTCCATCGGTCTGGGCGGTCTCAATCGCATCGGCGAGCTTTTGAGGAGTGTCTTTGAAGAAGGTGGTGACCCTGATGTGCGCAAAGCGGTCTTCGGGTCTGCTACGCACGCGGACGCTCTCCAGGGGGATACGATCACGGACGACGACGACTTCGACCTCTCCGGCTTCGCTGAGGTGCTTGACCAAGAGACGCACTTCGGTGCCCTTGGGTCCTCTTATCATGTTGACGGCCTCCAGAAGGCTGAGGCCGATGATGCTCTCTCCGTTGACGGCTACTATTATGTCGCCGGGGCGCAATCCGGCCTGCTCCGCGGGGCTTCCTTCGATGGGAGAGATGACGAGGCCGCTGCGGTGCATCTGGACCGTTGCGCCGATGCCTTCGAACGAGCCGTAGAGGTCTTGGTTTTCGATCTGGAACGCTTCGGGCGGGACGTAGCTGGTGTGGCGGTCGCCCAGAGTGGCGATGATGCCCTGGATGGCGCCTTCGTCGAACTTTTCGGCCTCGAGGCCGCGGCGGTCGACGTGCTGCTCGGTGATGAGCGACCAGACCTCCCAGGCGGTGGCGAGCTCTTCAGGTACGCCTTGTGGGACGTCCGGAGGATCGACCAGCGGGATAGCAGTCGGGAGTACCATCGGGTCAGGTTGTTCGGCGTCGGTGGACTCCGAGGAGTCTGCCGCTGCCTCCTTGACCACTTCTTCTTGAGTCGCAGCTTCAGGCGCGGCCGCAGGGGTAGCATCGGTCTGGCAGGCCAGAAGCGCCAGTAAGATCGCGGCGAGCACGAATGGGTATGTCCATTGCCTGGTCATTTGAAAGAATTGACTCACGACAGCTCCCAAACCCAGTTGTTGTTCTTTGAGATACATTCTAACACCTCGCTAGGGAACACGCTTTGCGCCTTTGCACGTTCGTGGCAGGGCTTCAACAGTTATACGCATCGGCCAACTTTCCGGTTCATCACGAACAGGTCTAATTCGGGAGAGCGTGCTTTCAGAAACATGTGAATTGAAATGTGGATGCTGTTGTATTCGTGCTTGGAATGTGCGAATATAGGCTTGGAATACCAGATACCGACACCACTGTGTATTTCAGAAACCGCTTTTCGGAAGACCCTGCAAAGTTCATAGGATGACCTCAATATGGCCAAGCGGACCAGGATAAACAGACCGTATCCCACACACACACTTCAGGACGTTTTGCCGATCGCGGAGACGATCCAGGCAGTGAATGGCGGACGGCCGGTGAGGACAAGTATGCTGGCGCAGTCGCTGGGCACTTCGACTAAGAGCAGCATGCTGGTACAGAAGCTGAACGCTTCAGCCAAGTATGGTCTGACGAACGGAGCCCACTCCAGCGAGATGATCGAGCTAACGGATCTGGGCGAGATGCTGACAGCGCCAGGCAGCCTTTGCGAGCGGAACGAGGCGCTGCGAAGAGCCGCGACTCATCCGGACATCTTCGCCGGATTCTATGAGATATACTCTGGCAAGAGGATGCCCAGCGACGTGTACGCGGCGAATACGCTGAACCGTGAGCTTGGAATCCGCCGTGAGCTAACCGACGAGTGCATGCAGATCCTGAGACTGAACGGGCTGTTTGCCGGATTCATTACGGATGTGGACGGGGTTTTGTATGTCGGCAGCGCTCCAGCCGAGGCTTTGGATGCGGAAGACGAACCCTCCCATGCGTCTGAGGGGCACTCCTATGACTCACAGGACTCTCAGGATGGAAGTCCGCCGGAAGTGGTGGTCCTCGGTGCTGCCGGAGACCGGCGCGTTGAGCAGGTCCAGGTGTTGTTAACGGACCTGTCTATTGTCGTGCACCCAATCGATCTGGATATGTCCGGCCAGGAGCTCGTTCCACGCGCCGACCTGGAGGCCCTGGACACGGTGCGGGGCTGCGTTATTGTCTGGCCGGCCGACGAAGAACCGAACGATGAACCGGAAGAGGATGTCGGAGCGGCGTGGAAACTCTGGGCGTGCTTGGGCGCGGTCTATTACCGGCTGGGGCGGCGTGTCGTCGTCGTGCTGGGCAACGAATCGCTGGGGGCGCCGCAGTCGGCGTTGGCGGCAGCGGGACTGGCGACGGTGAGCGACGACGGGAAAGGCCCAGAGCTGTCTCACATGCTGATGGCGGCCCTGGTGCAGTCACAAGTCATCCGGGTGTCGGCCTGGTGACCGTGGCGGAGTCCATGGTCCAAAAGGCGCCGGAGCGCCATTGTGCAGGTCGTAAGGAAAATGACTGATGTGTTATGTAAAGTTGCGTCCGCGCCAGCTTTGATTCGGCCTTTTAGTTTACATAACATTTATAGGGCGAACATGGTATTTTGCCGATCCACCTCTCCCCTGACGGTGCAAAACCGTGTGTGGATGGCGGTCCTGTCTATAGTGCCGCTGTCAGCGGCAGTTCGGTCGAGGCCAGATGGAAGTCTATGGATTGGAGCAGGTCTTCGATCCCATCCCCGCGCAACGCTGACACGAAGACGGCGTCATTCTCCGCGGACATGTCGGGAGCAAGGATGTGACGGTCTGCCAGGTCTGAGGTACTGAGCAGGTCTGTCTTGTTCAACGCCATGATCGTTGGCGCTCCGCTCAGCCCCATGTCGTCCAGGATCCCCTCGACGACGGTGACCTGCTCGGCCGCGTTGCGGTGCGTGATGTCCACGACATGAAGTATGAGCGACGACTCCGATATCTGCTCCAGGGTCGCGTGGAAGGCGGAGACGACCATCGGGGGCAGCTTGTGAATGAAGCCGACGGTATCGGTGAGCAGCGCGGGACGGCCTGAAGGAAGCGAAATTCGGCGAGTGATCGGGTCCAGGGTCGAAAACATCAAATTTTCGGCCCTTACGGCGGCATCAGAGACCATGTTAAGCAGCGTGCTCTTTCCGGCGTTGGTGTATCCGACCAGTGAGATCACCGGCACGTGGTTGACGGTCCGCCTAGAGCGATGCTGTCGACGCTGACGTCTGACGCCTTCGAGGTCCTTCTTCAGCTTCTGTATTCTGCCGCGGACAAGCCTGCGGTCGGTCTCGATCTGCGTCTCGCCCGGCCCACGGGTGCCGATTCCGCCACCCAGCCGCTCTAGGTGCGTCCACTGGCCCGCGAGTCGGGGGAGCAGGTACTCATGCTGGGCCAGCTCGACTTGGAGGCGGCCTTCCCTAGTGCGCGCCCTGGAGGCGAACACATCGAGGATCAGCGCGGTCCGGTCGATGACCTTTCGGCCTCCCAGGGAGTCTTCGAGGTTGCGCTGTTGGCTCGGAGTCAGCTCGTCGTCGCAGATGACCGTGTCTATGCTCAGACTCGAACAGAGAGCTTGAAGCTCCTCCAGCTTGCCCTTTCCGAGATATGTCTGGGTTGGACGATCTATCCGCTGCGAAACCTTCTCGACGACTGTCGCGCCCGCGGTCCGCGCAAGCTCGGCCAACTCGTCAAGCGAGTCTTGGGGATGCCAGAGCTGTCGTGCGCGCTTTATCGAGGTGCTTACGAGAACGGCTCTCTCCGGCCTGGGTCTGGTGGTTTTCATTCTTCTAGCGATGTGAGCGCCTCCGGTGTCGATTAGCGTGAGCCGGTCCAGGCGGTCAAGCGCCTAAGTCCTTCATCCAAAAGGTCGTCCTGGATGGTCAAGGAGAATCTGACGTAGCCTTCGCCAGAGTTGCCGTAGCTTGCGCCAGGAGTGACGACGACGTCGCACTCCTCTAGGAGCTGCTC
>JAKZVY010000057.1:0-10601 GCA_047515825.1 Dehalococcoidia bacterium | reverse complement strand
TGGCCTTGCAAGCGGTCGACCTTGCCGATCAGGTCGTCGTGTTCACAGGGAGGGCGGTCTTTGTCGGTACACATGGCCGAAGTATAAGAACATGACCTGCCGACTGCAATCTCACCAACCACTACCGCTAATCAATTACGTTTTCGACATACCCGGGATCGTAGTCGGTATAGACCGGATTCCAAGTCCACTTCGCTGACTTTGTGTAGAACAATAGGATGTCACGAACCCTGCCATGCTGCCGACGACCTTGCCGTGTGTCGCTGTGCGCGCTTGTCCGTTTCCAACTCACTTCGCTCCTGAAGTTATCAGACCCGAACACAGCGTCCATCAGCATACGCAGGTAGCTGTTGGCGTGGCTGTCACAGTGAACATAGATGCTTCCTGTCGGCTTAAGAACCCGACGGCACTCGATTAGCCGCACGGCCATGAACGCGATGTATGCGGCCTCGTTCTCAGAAGCGCAGGACTCGACAGCCCTTATCACAGAGAATACCGGAGGGTAGTCGTCCTCGATCTGACTGAGCCAATCGGGGTGTACATTGGCATCCCAAGTCCAGATGTCCTGGACGGTTGTGTCCCTGCCTTCGTCGTGCTCGACGCCGTGCTTTTCGGCCAACGCCTTTTCTTCTTCTAGCTCGGCGTCCGTTATGGGCGGCCTCGGCCTACCGGTGAACGTCTCGTTTGCGGCAAACGGGGGATCAATCGCGATTAGATCGATGCACTCGTTGTTGAGCGACCGCAGGAACGGCAGATTGTCCATTATGCCCAAGGTGCGGTTTTGCATGTTCAGATGGGTCATTGGCGGTCCTCTAAATCATGCCCGTTGAATGGCGGGATGGTTGAGAGCGATGATATGAAGTTGGAACACTTGTGTCAATCCGTATGAGGTTCATGCGCAGGGTCTTTTCACTGTTGGGCATCGCATGTGCGAAGCGGTGTCAATCACCCTCACCCCAACCCTCTCCCTGAGGGAGAGGGGGTCTGTCGGTTGGTGTTCATGCTTGTCCCAGGGCAATCGCATTCTCCCAACAGGAAGTCGCAGAGCAATCTCAAACCCGTTCGCCCTGAGCTTGTCGAAGGTCCGTTCATGGTTCGACAGGCTCACCACGAACGGACTTATGCGCCCTCAATTAGAGAATGCGATTGCCCTGATGCTTGTCTGTACATTTTTACCTACCCCCGTCAGTTCGCGCCGCGGCGCATCCACGCCCCTTCGAGGGAGAGGGGCTGTTGTCCTACCAGTAGGCTTATTCACTAGAAAATGAAACCAAGGGGTGATTGCGGACGGAAAGCCCGCGCTCCGGTGGGTGTTGGGGTTAGACCCATATCTTGGTGATTGGTCTGTTGATTAGCTGAGTGATGGCCCAGACGAGGGCGTCCATGCGGTCTGGGGAGACGTCGGCAGGGCCCTTTGGGGTCCAGGTGCACATCTGGTCCTCTAGCTCTGGGAATGTGCCGACGTGGTGGACTTTGCCCTGCTCGTAGAGGGCTGCGACGGGCTCGGCGCGGGCGTACTTGCCCCGGCTGGCGTTCACTGCGAGGAATCTGAAGGTCTGTCCTCCGGACGCGGTGCGGAGCACCTCCTGGACGAGGTCGCCGCCGTTATTGACCTCTCCTATGATCCGGTCGGCGCTGTGTTTGTCGTAGAGGGCAATGGCGCGTTCGGCCCAAGCGTTGGGCGTCATGCGGCCTGAGCCGTCGGCGAGGACGTAGCAGCGCTTGTCGGAGTCCACGCCTGCGACCACTATGCCGGTCTCGTCGCTTCGGGGGTTGGATGAGACCGCAGGGTCTATGGCAACCACGACTTCCACGAGGCTGTCAGGGGCGCTCTCGACCCTGGAGTCGTCTATCCACTGTCGCTGCCAGAGGGCGTCTTCGGACTGGTCGAGCAGATCGGCGTGGATCTCCTGTCGTCCAGTGCGTGTGCCCTCGTAGCGAGACCTGATTTGGGAGTAGAAGCTGGGGGCGAGGTTGGCCTCGTTGTCGTAGGTGGTGCCCCTGGTGACAATAACGTCGGGCCGGGCGACAAGCTCTCTTAGCAGCGCGATGGGCTTCGGAGTGGTTGTTACGACACACCTGGGATCGGAGCCGAGCCTGAGCGCGAACGCGAGGTTGTCCCAAGTATCTCCTGGGTATTTCCACGATGCGAGCTCGTCGCACCATGCGGCGTCGAACTGTGGGCCTCTGAGCTGGTCCGGTTCGTAACTGGAGAAGAGGAAGGCAGTCGCGCCGTTGGGCCACGTCAGCTTCTTCTTGGTGGACTCGTACTCGGGCATGGCCCAGGGTGGACAGATACTGAGAAGTCCTGACTGGCCCTGGATCATGGTGTCCCTGATCTCCGCGGGAGTGCGGGCAACGAGGGCTATTCTTCCGGCTCGACCAGACTCGACCTGAGAGCGGACCCACTCGGCTCCGGTGCGTGTCTTGCCGAAGCCTCTACCTGCGAGGAGTATCCACGCTGTCCAGAGTCCGTCGGGCGGGTTCTGGTTCTCTCTGGCCATGAGCGGCCAGCGGTACCTGAACCGCATCTGTGGGTCGGAAGACAGAGATTGCTGCGTAGACAGAATCGTGCCGATACGGGCATCGTCTGTAGACACCGAATCGAGGCGTGTGATGAGTGAGAGCGAGTCTGGCATGGTTGGTCCTTGAAATCTGTTACAGGGCTGCGGCCTGGTCAGGGGAAGTGCCCCGTGGTGGAGCCGGCGCCGTACTGGACAGAGCCACGGAACCTGCTTCTGTCTTCTTCGTGCAGATCGCAGTCGGGATGGTCGCAATCAACGTAGATCGAATCTCCAAGAACGAACATCAGCTTTCGTTTGTGCTGTGAGCGTGTGGGCGGACCGGGTTCAGGTGGCTCTTCGGACTCGGCTTCTGCTTCAGCCTCTGCCTGCTGGGCCTCGCGTTCGGCTTCTGCTTTCGCTCTTCGCTCGCGGTCCTCGCTAATCTGTTTTCGTCGTTGGATCTTCGTGTCTATCGTCGCGTGGAACTCGGCGAGCTCTTTGGCGACGATGGCCTCGTATTCCTCGGGGTCCAGGGAGTTCTTCCACTCGTAGAACCACTTCTCGGAGTTCTCCCACGCTTCTCGGGCAGCAGAGTAGTCGGGAACGTAGGGTGGGTTGTCGGGGTCGGGGGGCTGCTTGGCGAGCTCGGCCTTTCTGCGCTCATCTTCCTCCAGGATCGGTGTGACCTTCTCAATGAACGCTGCCCAGCCCTCGTCGTCCTCGGTGCGCTGATGATTATCGGTCGCAACCTCGACCGGGGCCTCTTCCAGAGCAGTCTGAGCGTTGGATGCGGACTCTGCGGGAATCGGAGCCTGGATCGCCGATGGCCTGGAAGCGCTTACAGTGGCGGCTTCCTCTCTGGCATGCTTGCCGAAGCCTCGGCTGAGCAGTTCCCTGGCGGCGGTCATACGGTGCTGGGGACCGAACGCCTTCAGTTCGCCCTCCATGACGTTTATCAGGAACCTGCACACGGAGGCGCCGTCATCGGTGGACTCTCTGATTTTCTTAGCGAGCGCGTTATCGAACAGCGTGTCGCGAGACGAACCGGAGTCGGACCTGCGTCGGGAGGGTTCGGGCGGGTTGTCGATGATGAAGTCGATGGCCTCGTCGCGTTCCGCCACGGCGGACTTGCAGCTGCAGCCGTACTTGGTGAGGAGCCTTGCGGCGTCGAGCCTGTGGCAAATCTTGAAGCCGTCGCGCTCGTCCCCGTATCGAGTACGGGGTAGGTCCTGCATGACTTCTATGAGGAAGTCGATGACGGTGTCGCCGTTGTCGGTCCTGGCCTGGATTCTGTTTGCTAGGTTCATGGACAATTCCATATAGATCACTTGTTCTATTAATGATGATAGCGCGTGGTATTAGTTGCGTCAAGGGCAATTGTGGCAGTTGGGTTATCCACTAAGGACATGAAATGGCGAGGGGTCTGACGCAGACTGGGCCTCTGGAGAGACGACCTGACTCACCGAGGGTCCTTTAACTGTTGGAAACCGTACAGGTGAATCGGCATCAATCACCCTCACCCATACCTTCTCCCTGATGGAGAGGGGCCTGTTGCACTGCTTGTCGGCCCATTCACCGAAATGTGAAAAGACCCTGCCACCCCCCCCCCGCTCCGTTGACAGCCCCTATGCGCTGGACTACACTCGCTCCAATCTCGACCCCGTCCTGAACTACGCCAAATTCAGGTTTGTCGGACGGCCCAGGAGGTGCGAAAGGTGCAGCTCAATGACAAGGTCGCGGTGGTCACCGGCGCCGGTAGAGGCATGGGCAGGGCCATCGCATTGGGACTTGCGGGCGAAGGCGCAAACATCGTTGCGGCAGACATCGACGCCGCTGCCGCTGAGGACACCAGTATTGAGGTTAGGGGCCTCGGACGCGACTGCCTCGCGCTTCACACCGACGTCGGCGACGTTTCCCGGATCGACCGCATGATCTCGGACGCCAGAGACAGGTTCGGCAGGATCGACATCATCGTCAACAATGCCGGCGTCACCAGATACCTGTACGTCATGGACGTGCAGGAGGCCGACTGGGACCGGATCCACAGGGTGAACGCGAAGGGCGTGTTCTTCTGTATGCAGCGCGCCGCCAGGGAGATGATCGAGCAGGGCGACGGGGGGCGGATAATAAACATCGCATCCATCGCCGGCAAAGGGTACTCGGGCACGTCCAACGCAGCCTACGCCGCGAGCAAGGGCGCGGTGATCTCCATGACGATGATCGCGGCCCACCAGCTCGGTCAACACGACATCAACGTCAACGCGATCTGCCCGGGATCGACCATTACGGAGATGTCCAGGGCGACGATGGTCGGCAGGGCCGAGAGCGCCAGGGTCAGCATAGAGGAGCTCGAGAGGGCGCGCGACGAGCGCATCCCCATCGGGAGGTCCAACGAGCCCGAGGACATCGCCGCGATGGCGGTGTTCCTTGCAAGTCCGGGGGCCCGGAACATCACCGGCCAGGCGTTCAACGTCGACGGCGGGCTGGTCATGCACTGAGCATCGGAGAGTACCCAGTCTTCCACGAAGGACAAGAAGTAACACAAAAAGGAAAGAAACCAATTGAGAGTACAGGGTTCATACACGTTTGACGCGGACATCGGGGCCGTATGGAAATCGATGCTGTCCTCGGAAGTGCTTGCCGCGTGCATCCCTGGATGCGACGAGATAAGGTCCATCGGCGAAAACAGCTACGAGATCGACCTGACGATCAGGGTTGCCTCGGTGCGTGGAGCGTACAAGGGCGAGGTGCGGCTGGAGGACATCGAAGACCTCAAGTCGTACCGCATGGTGGTGAGCGGCACCGGTCGAGGCGGGTCGGTACAGGGCTCGGGCCACCTGAGCTTCTCGGAGGCCGACGGCAAGACGGTCGTGGACGTGACTGGCGACACCCAGGTCACTGGAGTGATCGCGCGGGTCGGACAGCGACTGCTCGGCGGAGCGTCGCGAATGATGATGAACCAGTTCTTCGACTGTTTAAGATCAAAGATAGAGGGCTGACCGCATGTCATACGAATTCATTGATACGCAGGAGATCGACGGCGTCCTGGTAATCACGATGGACGACCCGCCGACGCGCAACGCTATCGGCGATGAGATGGCCGGGGAGATCAACCAGGAGCTCGACAGGCTCGAAGCCTCAGACCATCTTCGGACCGTGGTGCTGACTGGCCGCGACCCGTCATTCTGCTCGGGAGCGAACGTCAAGCGGATGGACGACACCAACCGCGCCAGGACCGCCGAGGAGGCGCTGCCTGCCGACCGCAAGGCGTGGGACGTGCTCAACGATGCCTGGGACGAGCTTGGCGAGCCGGACCCGGCCGAGGAGATCGACGGCGTTCGGTTCGTGCCGCTGCGTCTGCACGAGCTACAGAAGCCGTCCATCGCGGCGGTGAACGGGTACGCGATGGGCCTCGGCATGGGCATCGCGCTGTCGTGCGACATTCGGATCGCGTCAGACAACGCGCGGATGTCCGAGACATTCATCCGGCGCGGACTGATCCCGGCGGACGGCTCGTGCTGGCAGCTTCCGAGGATGATCGGGCTGGGCAACACGATGCTTCTCCAGTACACCGGCGCCGTGCTCGAAGCGGACGAGTGCCAGAGACTGGGCATCGTCAACCGAGTCGTGGAGCATGGCGAGCTGATGGAGCAGACGCTCGACATCGCCCGCCAGATCGCGAGCGGCCCGACCTACTCGATGGCGCTCATCAAGAAGCTGGTGCAGCGTTCGCTGTACGTGGACTTCGCCGAAAGCCTGCGCCTGGCCGGACCAGCCCAGAGCCTGGCCCGCCGCACCCAGGACCACAAAGAAGGCGTCCGCGCCTTCGTAGAGAAGCGCCAGCCCAAGTACGTCGGGCGGTAGGGCTGAGGATTAGGGCGTGCGGCTCTACATACATCGTCGAGCCTGGCATTAAGATAAATGCAGAACTTTGCGTGCAGAGTAGCGACCAGTGGTAAACCAGTTCTTCGAAGCGCCAATCCTGAACTCGCCATACGAGTACCCGTCCCGTCACTGGGAGCTGGATGATGACGGTCAGCCTACTCACCGGATCATCGCCAGTCGGCGGGGCGCGGAGTTCGTCACGCCGATACCTAAGCCTCGGAGGCGCGGAGGACGTCAGGCCAGGCTCGCGATCGACGAAGACCAGGGCATGTCGTCCTCGGAGCAGGAGTATGGCCTCACAGCGTACGTCGGCGAGATACGGCAGCGCGTGGACGCCTGGAGGACGATTCCAAACCCGGAGGACTGGGGTGTAACGCCGGAGACGGCGAGACTGCTCCAGCACTGGCGACACCACGAGTTCAGCGACTACAGGCCGTTCTTCTGCCAGGTCGAAGCGGTCGAGACCGCCATCTGGCTGACCGAGGTAGCTCCCAGGCTCGGGCCAACCGGCAGACGCATCCTTGACCACATCGAGAACGCGAACTCGGAAGCCAACCCTGAGCTTCTTCGCATTGCGCTAAAGATGGCTACCGGCGCGGGCAAGACCACTGTTATGGCGATGATTATCGCGTGGCAGACGATCAACGCAGTGCGCCATCCCAATAGCAGGCGGTTCACACGCGGTTTCCTGGTGGTCGCTCCGGGAGTCACCATCAGAGACCGTCTACGTGTGCTGCAGCCCAACGACCCGGACAGCTACTACGTCAGCAGAGAGCTGGCGCCCCGCGATATGCTTGGCGACCTGGACAGGGCGAAGATCGTCATAACCAACTACCACGCCTTCATGCTACGTGAGCGAATGGCAGTCTCCAGTGGTGGACGACGGCTGCTCGAAGGCAGGAGCGGCGAGTCGCTGAACACGCTGGAGACCGAGGGACAGATGTTGCAGCGCGTCATGCCAGACCTGATGAGCATGAAAAATGTCCTCGTCCTGAACGACGAGGGGCACCACTGCTACCGGGAGAAGCAGACCAAAGACGACGAGGGCACGCTGAGAGGCGACGAGCGCGTCGAGGGGAACAAGAACAGCGACGCCGCCCGTGTCTGGATCACGGGGCTAGAAACGGTCAGGCGCAAGATCGGCGTCAGGCAGGTGATCGACCTGTCGGCGACGCCGTTCTTCCTCAGAGGCTCAGGCTATGCGGAGGCCACGCTGTTCCCATGGACGGTGTACGATTTCTCGCTGATGGACGCTATCGAGTGCGGCATCGTCAAGCTGCCGCGCGTCCCAGTATCCGACAACATTCCCGGTGGGGACATGCCGATGTTCCGCAACCTGTGGGAGCACATCGGCAGCGATCTGCCGAGAGCTGGGCGCAGGAAGGCAGGCTCGCTGGACCCCTCTCAGGCTGCCGGTGCGTCTCCAGACCGCGCTGGACGCGCTCTACGGTCACTACAAGACCGTCTTCCAAGAGTGGCAAGACGCGGGCATACCCGTGCCGCCCTGCTTCATCGTCGTATGCAACAACACCTCCACGTCCAAGCTGGTGTACGACTACATATCGGGATTCACTCGTGGGAACGATGACGGCTCAACGACGGTGCAAGGCCAACTGGAGCTGTTCAGGAACTTCGACGAGTACGGCAACGCACTTGCAATTCCTCGAACGCTGCTTATCGACAGCGAGCAGATCGAGTCGGGCGACGCGCTCGACAGGAACTTCAGACAGATGGCCGCGGACGAGATCGAGCGGTTCCGCAGGGAGATCGTCGAGCGGACCGGTGATCGGAGCCAAGCTGAGAAGATTACCGATCAGGAGCTGCTCAGAGAGGTGATGAACACTGTCGGCAAGGAAGGGACGGCTCGGCGGCCAGGTTCGATGTGTGGTCTCCGTCTCGATGCTCACCGAGGGGTGGGATGCCAACACAGTGACCCATGTGCTGGGTGTTCGCGCATTCGGTACACAGCTGCTGTGCGAACAGGTTGTGGGTCGGGCGCTGCGTCGCCAGTCCTACGATCTCAACGAGCAGAACAGGTTCGGTCCTGAGTACGCAGACGTTCTGGGCGTTCCATTTGACTTCACTGCAAGGCCGATCGTGGTCAAGCCGCAGAAGGTACGCCCGGCAATCGAGGTGAAAGCGGTGCGGCCGGAGCGCGACGAACTGGAGATAACGTTCCCGCGTGTCACCGGATACCGCGTCGATCTCCCCAGGGACGAGTTGAGCGTCGACTTCAATGAGGACTCGACATTGGAGTTGACCCCCGAGCTCATCGGCGCGACCAGGACCCGCAATGAGGGGATCATAGGCGAGGGCGTCGACCTCGACCTGAAGCACACACGCGACATGAGGACCGCTACCCTGGCCTACCACCTGGCGCAGAGGCTGATATCCACGAGGTGGCGCGACGCGAACCAGGACTCCGAGGTGAACCTGTTCTTCCCGCTGAAGAGGATCGCGCAGCAGTGGCTGGACGAGTGCCTAATCCTCAGGGGCCAGACCTTTCCGGCGCAGCTTATGTACCTGGAGCTGGCGGACCTCGCCTGTGAAAAGATCACCGCTGCGATCACACGGACCCACCTGGATGAGCGTCCGATCATGGCGCTGCTGGACCCGTTCACTCCGACCGGATCGACCAGGTTCGTCAACTTCCGTACATCGAAGGAAAGTCGCTGGAGGACCGACCCGAGAAAGTGCCACGTCAACTGGGTAATACTGGACAGCGACTGGGAGGCGGAGTTCTGCCGGGTGGTTGAGTCGCATCCGAAGGTGCGCGCGTACGTCAAGAACCACAACCTTGGGTTCGAGGTGCCGTACAAATACGGTTCGATTGCGAGGACGTACATCCCGGACTTCATCGTACAGGTGGACGACGGGCGCGAGGACCCGCTAAACCTCATCGTCGAGATCAAGGGCTATCGGCGTGAGGACGCCAAAGAGAAGAAGTCCACGATGGAGACCTACTGGGTGCCTGGCGTAAACAACCTCGGTGAGTACGGCAGGTGGGCCTTCACCGAGTTCACGGACGTGTACCAGATCGAGGCCGAGTTCGACGATGCGATCTTCTATAATGAAAAGACCCTGGCAGAAGGTAGGAAATACGATGCGGAAATCACAAGCCCTGCGTCTGCTGCGCAAACACAAGCCGGTGCTCTCAGAGCGTTTCAAGGTGCGCCGTCTCGCCCTAGTCGGCTCTGTTGCGAGAAATGAAGCATCAGAAGACTCGGACATAGACATTATGGTGTGGTTCGACGGCCCAACCAGGGCCAGAAACTTCTTTGGCGCACAACACTACCTGGAGCGGGTCCTGCACCGAGAGGTGGACCTCATGACGGAGAAGGGTCTACGAGAGGGGCTACACCCGTATGTCGAGCGTGAGATGATTCATGTCTGATCCGGACGGCTCACCGGATCGGTCGCCACAATCGGTCCAAGACATGATCGTGTTCTGCGAGCGGATCTTGGACCACACAACCGGAATCGATCAATCAAAACTGGTTGCCACACGACTCACTTATGATGCGGTTCTTTGGAACATTGCACTCCTAGGAGAAGCCGCCAGAAACGTTTCAGACCGGGTCAAAGATGCTCACCCTCAGATTCTTTGGAATTTGATCTCCGGAGCAAGGGATAAGATCATTCACCAGTATTGGAGGATCGACTCCGACATAGTGTGGGACATTGTCCAGAACGATGTCCCGGACCTCCTGCCTAGGCTCAGACAGATAGCAGAATCCGAATAACAAGAACAGGCTGAACCATCTATGGCCAGAAGAACCAGAACCCGTACCCCCAAGTCCGTCGAGAGCATCACCCACGAGGACGCCAGACGCAGGAACCTCCCCAGCGCTGAGCACCAGCCGCTTATGAGGGACGAGGAGCGGCACCCGATCCGCATAGCGTACGAGCGTCGCAACCGGGACCTGGACCCGCAGCTCGTGTGGCGAGGCAAGGACGATCAGGACTGGTCGGACCTGGTCGTCAACGCCCCGCCGCTATACATCCAGGAGCGCGTGCATCCAAAGGCGCTGGTGGACGACCTGATACGCCAGACCGCCAAGCGTCGGGAGTCCGAAGCAGACGGTACCCAGCCGGACTTCGCCGACCTGTTCTCCGACTTCAACGGGCTGCCCTCCGAGGGCGCAAAGACCGAGTTCTACCAGCACGACGCCAACTGGTCCAACCGCATGGTACTGGGCGACAGCCTTCAGG
>JAKZVY010000056.1:0-7714 GCA_047515825.1 Dehalococcoidia bacterium | reverse complement strand
ATCTCGTCGTATGGAGTCGGAAGCCTGGTCGAACTCCTCTCGGACGATGTCTTTGAAGGTCTGGAGTCCTGTGTCCGGTTCGTGTTCGTGTGGGCAGTCTGTCATTTGAAGAGTCCTAGATTGGGAGTACCTATGTACTGTGAGTAGAGATAGGTAACGGTTATTGCGAACGAATGTCAAGTGCACTCCCACCACATGCAACAATCGAAAGGCCCTGGTAGGAGAGCATCATTTGCCCAGGGTTGGCCGGACGTCAGTTGGCCCCTGTCAATCCGGGGTTGGCCACCGTACCAATTCCGGGATGCCAACCGCTGTCAGGTTGGTGGTCGTCCTGACATGTCAGAGCAATGCCACCTAGTCTTTCGTCACCCGCCAAAGCCCGCGCCAACTGCTCAGCAGCCAGCCAGCTTGCGTCTCGTTTATCGTGGCTTTTCTCACTAACAACTTTGTACTGCCCAGAGTCGGGGCTGAATATGAACTTCCAATCCCACCACGAGTAAGTACTCCTGAACAGCGTAATCCTAAATCCGTCGACAGCAGTGGAGCTCGTCCAATTGCCTTTCTTGGTGCGCCGATAGTGCTCATCCCAATTGGACAGACGGGTTTGGTTCAGGTTAGCAACTCTCCTACTTATATCCCTAAACAGAGCCTTGGGCATGTGGTCGCTAAACACCGCAAAGGGAGAATCCCAATACCTACCTACCGACAGCTCCCATGAGTCTCCGAGTATCTTGAATGTGAACTCGGTATCCTTAGTCGGCGCTGGCGCGATACAAGCAATCAACTGGGATTCAGGCGTCCTGAATGCCCAGAACTCCCCATCCCCATGCTCTGGCCTGACATCCAAGTCAAGGTTTTGGCGTAGCTCCGTCAACCCACGGCAACATTCCCAACCCTTCATCAACATACAACGTCGCTGCATATACTCTTCGGGCAGGTCGGTCTGCGGGGGTAGTTCGGACTCAAACGGCTCGAACGGACGCACAAGCCATTTGGCGCGTGTCTGAAACATGGCCATCAGGTCAACAGAAGTTATATCACTGTCGTCATCGTTGATTTGCAATTCCAACACGGGAATCTGAGCCATTCTGTAAGCGGCGATAGTATCCACCTCTTTGGGATGTCTATAGTAGACCTCAACCGCAAGCCTTTGCCCAATCCTGTTGGCGAGCAGAACGTCCGCACGACGGTGAGTCCCCAAAGGTGTTTGTATTGTCACCTCCGTCTTGCTATAGGATGGAGAAAAAACAACATTCACGCCGCACCACCGCGGAAGGGTCAAAGGTTCTGAGAAAGATGCCACAAGGTCTTTGACTCTATGGTGGACTGCACTTTCAAAGCATTTGACAGCGTCAGCTTCGCTGTCGCGCTGGTGGGCGTAGTGAGTACGCCGCTTGCCGTCCCTGCTAGGTCTCCGATGTTCAAGAGGTTCACCACAGCCTAAACAGGTCACGTTCGCCTTTCGCCCGACGCCGTCCTGCTCGTCGTGAGGGCCGATATTTCCACGAGTCGCGTGCCTCGCGTAAGGAATCGCTAGGTTAGGCGTCATCTGTCATCACCTCGAAGCAAACAGCACCTGCTAGGGTGGCCTCGCCCTACTTTCTCGCTCTGATTGAGAACATCTGGGGAAAGCTGTCGTTGTGCTTCGGGAGCCGCCACCAGCCGTCATCGCCCCGCTCCATCACCGGGTAGGCTTGGTAGCAGGTGAAGGGAAACTCGTGGAGGAACTCGATCCTCAACCCCGCGTCGATTAGCGCCGTTACGATCTCACCCAGGGTGTGCTGCCACTCGTAGGTCGGGGTCTCGATTATCCGCGTGCCCGCGTAACTCGGCTCGCCGCCTTCGAAGAACAGCTCGTCGTGGAAGTACCTGTACGTCGGAACCATGTCGCCCGACTCGGACGGCTCGAATACGGTCGCGAACGGATGGAACTCGACGATGTAGAACACACCTCCCGGCTTTAGGTGGTTGCTGACGACCTGCGCCCACCTGGCGATGTCGGGCAGCCAGATCAGGACGCCGTAAGAGGTGAATACGATATCGAATCGCTCTTCGAGAACATCGGGCAGGTCGTAGACGTTGGAGCGGATGAATCGAACGCCCAAGCTCAACTCATCGTTGAGCTCTCGCGCCAGGTCGATTGCGGCGTCGGAGAAGTCGACGCCCATCGCCTTCGCGCCCAGGCGCGACCATGACATCGTGTCCAGACCGAAGTGACATTGGAGGTGCAGGAGCGTCTTGCCGGATACGCTGCCCACTTCCCGACGCTCGATATCCATGAGCGTTATCCGGCCTGACTTGAATCCTTCGACGTCATAGAAGTCGGACGCCGCGTGGACCGGGACACGCTCGTTCCAGCTCTCCCGGTTGACTTGAAGTCGGTCATCCATAGATATTTCATCTCTTGAGTACACTGACTCGATCGCTTCACAGTCCGTGTAATCTGCCAGACTAATCCGCCGTTCTGCCAAGATGCTACCCCACGCCCTACCTCCCGCCTCCGACTTGAAGTAGAATGTTACTATAACAACCAAGACCCCAGCGGAGTGTGCAATGCTCAACAAGCTAGGACGTATTACGCGAATCGGCCAGAATCGGGGCGACGTGGACGTGGACGCGCCCCCCGGCCAGTTCGTGACCGAAAAGTTCCCAGTGCTCACCTTCGGCCCCACACCCAGGATCCCCACGGCTGACTGGCAGTTCAGGGTCTTCGGGCTGGTGGCGGAGGAGCTGACCCTCGACTGGGAGCAGTTCAACGACCTTCCACAGGTGACGCTCGACGCGGAGTTCCACTGCGTGACCCAGTGGAGCAAGCTGCAAAACACCTGGCAGGGGATTCTGTTCACCGACCTGATCAAGCTCATCACGCCAAAGGCCGAGGCGCGATACGTCATGGCGCACTGCTACGGCGGATACACCGCCAACGTCGCCCGCGACGTGCTTCTGGACGACGACGTGCTGTTTGCCCACTCCCACGACGGACGGCCGCTGAGCCCCGAGCACGGTGGACCGATGCGCCTGGTGGTGCCCAAGCGATACGGCTGGAAGAGCGCCAAGTGGGTCAACGGCCTAGAGTTCATGGCGCAAGACGCTCCCGGCTTCTGGGAGATGCGCGGCTACCACATGGAGGGCGACCCCTGGAAGGAAGAGCGCTTCTGGAGCACTTTCTGACCCATCGGCCATCGGGAAACCGCGCCTGAGCGTATCCCCCTAAGTATCCAGGACCAGCGCCCGCTCGTTGCCCATGAGGTCGTCGCGAGTCCGCAGCGCCGACAGGGCTGGAATCGTCTGACGTGCGATCTCCGCCGCGGATTCCATCTGCTCAGGCATCAGCTCGACGACCATGACTCCGCCAGGAGCGAGCTTGGTATTAGCCTCCACCAGCAGGCGCCGGAACGGTTCGAGTCCGTCGTTCCCGCCGTCGAGCGCGATCATCGGCTCTCTCTGCACCTCGACCTGCAGCCGCCCGATCTGGCCGCTCGGTATGTAGGGTGGGTTGGAGACAATTATGTCCACCGGTCCGCCTACTGCCTCCAGAATGTCGCACCTGACGAACCTCACGCGGTCATCGAGCCCCAGCCTGGACGCGTTCCGCCGCGCGACGTCCAGCGCATGGCGGCTTACGTCCGTGGCGATTAGATCGACGCTCTCGTTATGGGCTGCTATCGCCAGGGCCACCGCGCCCGACCCGGTGCCAACGTCCACCACTGTAGGCATTGGTCCAAATCTGGGCAGATACTCCATGACAATATCTACCAGAAGCTCGGTCTCCTGACGCGGGATCAGGACATGCTCATTGATATCGAGCACCAGGCCGTAGAACTCGCGCCCGCCCACTATGTACGCTAGGGGCTCGCCGGAAAGTCTCCGGTCCAACAGAGACTTCAAGAACCTGGACTGAGAAGGTGGAAGAAGACCATCGCCGCCATATACCAGGGCAAGGAACTCCGCCCTGCCGCTTCCGAGCACGTGCCTCAGAAGCGCCTCGGCCTCCACCTCCCACTCGGCAATCCCGCCAACGCGCAGAACAGCCCTGGATTCGCTGAGACTCTGACGGAGCGTGGTAGTCATACCGATTGCGCCAGCTGACTATTTTCTTCGAGGCGGGAAGCACGTTCTAGTGTGAGGGGGATGGCTCGTCGAATTGGACACCGCGCTCATTGGCATCCATGCGACTGTGGTTCCATTCGACCCAGCGGCGACGCTCTTCAGCCTTGCCCTCAACTCTGCCTTCTGCAAAGCCCTCAGCCTTGCCTGCGGCTCTAATGGAGTCCAAGTACTCGGCATGGGCTTGCTCCTTAGCCCGACGCTCAGCCTCCTGCTTCTCAAGCATTGGCTTGAGCCACTTTTCCTCCAGGAATCGTTTCGTAACCACCGTGAATCCTACACCCGTCTCTATTGTGTCCTTCGTCTATGTACGCGGTACAACCCCCGTTGCTCAGGATGCAGATGGCGGCTCGTCAAAAGGCTGTCCGCTCTTCTCTGCTTCGATGCGGCGGGCGTTCCACTTGGTCCACTTGCGCCTCTCTTCGTCCCGGCCCTCCGCCCTGTGCTTCTCGATGACAGGCTTGACAAACTTGTTGGTTAAATAGCGTGCGGTAACCATTACCATCCCTCCGAGTAAGTCAAAGACGGTTACGGCCATAATAGCATAGACGATAATCAGTGGAGTGGCAGGGGCTGTATTGCTTCCAACAGCAGCCGCGGTTTCGAGAATGCCCTCGTGCTTCCCGCTCGAAACTTCGACCCGGGCTATCAGCGCGGTCCAGCCGATCGTCAACAAGAAGATCAGTCCCAGGCACCACGGCAGCCACTTTCGGCCGACGCTTAGAGGCGACTCTCGCTCATCTTCCATCTATTGGCTCATAGCCAGCTTGCGGGTCTGCTCCTCTTCCAGGAGCGCCTCTATGATCCCGTCGATCTCTCCGTCCAGGGCCTGTGCCAGGCTGTGAATGGTGAGGCCGATGCGATGGTCGGTTATCCTGCTCTGAGGGAAGTTGTACGTTCTGACGCGCTCCGAGCGGTCACCGCTGCCGACCTGTGCCCTCCTCGTGTCCGAGCGTTCGCGACGCTGACGTTCGACCTCCTGCGCGTAGATCCTGGAGCGCAGCACCGACATAGCTTTCTCCTTGTTCTTGAACTGGCTGCGCTCGTCCTGGCAGATGGCGACGAGGCCGGTCGGCTTGTGAGTGATACGGATTGCGGTGGCTACCTTCTGGACGTTCTGGCCGCCGTGGCCGGATGCGTGGAAGACGTCGATCTGAAGGTCTTCGGTGCCGATTTCGACATCGACCTCCTCGGCCTCGGGAAGCACCGCGACGGTCGCTGCCGACGTGTGGATTCGACCACTCGACTCGGTCGCCGGCACGCGCTGTACCCGGTGGACGCCGCTCTCGTGCTTCAGCCTGGAGTACGCCCCCTTGCCCCTGACCTCGAAAACGATCTCCTTGACCGCGCCGATGCCGGTCTCGTTCACGTCTATCACGTCGGTCTTCCAGGCGTGACGCTGCGCGTACCTGCTGTACATTCTGTACAGGTCGGCGGCGAACAGTCCGGCCTCGTCCCCACCAGTACCCGCGCGAATCTCCACGATGACGTTCTTCTCGTCGTTCGGGTCTTTCGGGATAAGCGCCAGCTTAAGCTTGAGCTCCGCCCGCTCCCGACGGGACTCCAGTTCGGCCATCTCCTCCCGTGCAAGCTGCGCGATCTCCTCGTCCGACTCCTCGCGCAGCATCGCTCGGACGTCGTCGGCCTCCGCGTCGATGGCCCTCATCTCCCGGGCGAGGCCGACCACGTCCCTGAGATTAGCCTGCTCTTTGGCCATCTCCTGGACGCGAGTGTAGTCCGACGTCACCTCAGGGTCGGCCATCAGCCGGTCGAGCTCCTCGAACCGGTCTTCGACTGCGCGCATCCTCTCCAGCATGTTCGGCCTCCGGCCCATAGTGTACAGTTTGGGGTTGATTGTTGTCAGGCGGCGCGGCCCGAAGGCCCGACTATGTAGTAAACTGCTACTTACCACCACAGCCGGGAGACGCAAAATGCCGAATCGGATCAACAAGGCGATCGAGCTGCTCGAGCAAGAACAACCGAGCTACTACACGGGCGGACATACCGGGGCCAATCTCAGCTACGAGGGCGGCAAAGAGATGGCCGGCACCTGGGCCGACTACATCAACGTCGGGATGGAGCACGGCTCTCTCGATATGCCCGGGCTGGACCAGTTCATGCGCGGACTGGTGGACAGCGGCCCGACTAACAGCGGTCACCGCACGCCTGCCGTCGTGGTTGAGGCGCCGGTGGACGGTGCCAGCGGCGATGTAGTGCGCGCGAATGCGTGGCAGTTCAGGCAGATACTGGCCCGGGGCGTGCATGGAATACTGCTGTGCCACGCCGAGACACCGGGCGCGGTGAAGGCTTTCGTCGAGTCCTGCCGTTATCCGTTCCAGACCATCGGCGTCGGCAAGGGGCTCGACATGGGTCGGCGCGGCTCTGCTGGACAGGGGGCGGCGGCCCCGATCTGGGGAGTGTCGGTGGACGAGTATCTGGACAAAGCCGACCCATGGCCGCTGAACCCGGACGGGGAGCTGGTGCTGGGGCTCAAGATCGAAAACGTGCGGGCGCTGGTGAACGTCGAGGTGACGACGCAAGTGCCAGGCATAGCGTTCGCCGAGTGGGGACCGAGCGATATGAGCATGTCGATGGGCTACAAGAACATGCCGAGCGAGCCGTGGCCTGATGAGATTCAGGAAGCACGTGATCGCGTACGCAACGCGTGCGAGGCGGCGGGCATCGCCTTCCTGGAGGGCGCGACGCCCGAAACGGTCGCAGAGAAGATCGACGCGGGTGTCAGGGTGGTGTCTTCCGGCGGACGGCCTGGAGAGGCGACAGCCAAAGAGGGACGCGCGCACTCGGGCCGCACGATGCCTGTGTAACCGTCCCAACTCTGAAGGTGAGTTGACATGACTAGTCTGACTAGTTACATTGTCTGATATGGGCATCACATACTCGACATACGAAGCCAAGGCCCGCTTTTCCGAGGTTCTCAGGCAGGTGCGCGAAGGCGCGACTATCACAATCTCTTACCGTGGCGAGCCGGTGGCCGAGATACGCCCCATCCAGAAGGAGACCGAAACTCTGGAGGAGTATTTCGACGGCCTGAGACGGCAGGGGGTGCTGTATCCTGCATCGGAGCCGAGGCGCCCCTTCAAGCCCTCAGCGCATGTTCCCGGAGCTCTTGAACGCTTCTTGGCTGACCGCAACGAATGACCGCAGCGTACGTCGATACGTCCGCAATGGTCGCTGTCGCTTTCAGCGAACCGATGTGGGAGATTCTCGCCGAGCGTATGGACGGCTTCTCTGTGCTCCACTCCTCAAACCTGCTTGAAGCCGAAGTGCGCGCGGCATTCGCGCGAGAGCATATCGGATTCACCCCGGGCGTCTTGGCCGGAATCCAATGGGTGATGCCGAGCCGACCACTGGCTACCGAGATGGCGACCGTCTTGCAAACCGGCTATCTGCGGGGCGCAGACCTCTGGCACGTCGCCGCTGCATTGTACATCGCTCGGGACCCCGCTGAGATCTGCTTTCTCACCCTTGACCAGCGACAGCGGGAAGTAGCCGCGTCGCTCGGGTTCGAAGTCTGAACCCCAGTCGTCTCCCCAGTGGGGCACATCGGGTCAGATCCGAGTATCCTTGGAGTTGACCTTGTCGAAGA
>JAKZVY010000055.1:0-2512 GCA_047515825.1 Dehalococcoidia bacterium | reverse complement strand
GACCGATCTGTTCGACGAAACCATCCCAGCGATCCAGGGCTGCGAACTCAACGACAACCCCTTTGCCCCCATCTGCAGGCCGTGCAAAGACCGCGTGGCCGAGAGCGGCGACGACGTTCCCATACGCTGGGTGACCCGCTCGGAGCGGTACTCCGAGAAGCTGGCGACGTCAGACATCAGCGTTGCCGACCTGATTGGAGAGATCGACCCCATAAGGATAGCCGAGGGGCGCTACTTGTCCGACGAGTTGGCTATCCACTATGGACTCATCCCGCGCACCAACCGCGGCATCTTCTGCATCAACGAGCTGCCGGACCTCTCCGAGCGCATCCAGGTCAGCCTCTTCAACCTGATGCAGGAGCGCGACGTGCAGATAAAGGGCTACCGCATCATGCTCCCGCTGGACGTGATGCTGATAGCGAGCGCCAACCCGGAGGACTATACGAACCGCGGTCGCATCATCACGCCGCTGAAAGACAGGTACGGGGCCCAGATCCGCACTCACTACCCGCGCAATCTCAATGAAGAGATCGAGATCATGGAGCAGGAGCACACCAGGTTCGACGACTCGGACCGGCTGGTGGAGATTCCGCAGTACATGAAAGAGGTGGTGGCCGAGATAACCAGCCTTGCGCGTAGAAGCCCCGAGATCAACCAGCGTTCGGGCGTGAGCCTCCGTGTCTCTATCGCCAACTACGAGACGGTGATCGGGAGCGCGTTCAAACGGAGCCTGAGACTGGACGAGGTCGCGAGTCCCAGGGTGAGCGACCTGCCCGCCGTCGTCGCGTCCACGAACGGCAAGGTTGAGATGGAGAGCGCCGAAGAGGGTCGCGAGTTCAAAGTCGTCGACAGCTTGGTGAGGAAGGCGGTCCAGAACACGTTCGGGCGCTACTTCAGCCTCCGCGAGTTTGACGCTGTTCTGATGCGTTTCGATGAGGGCTTGGCCGTCGAAACCGGGGCAGACGTGCCGTCTGAGGACTACGCCAAGAAGCTCCCCCAGATGGCAAACCTGGGAGATCTGATCAGCCGTATCGAATCGTCCAGAGACCCGGCGGCGATAGCGTCGGCGATAGAGTTTGTGCTCGAAGGACTGCACCTCAGCCGTCGCCTGAACCGCGATCAGACCGCGGGCCATATCGTATACTCCGCTTAGAGGACCATCCCATGATAATTACACTCACGCCTGATATCGAGCACACATTGACCGAGCAGGCTCACAAGCTGGGCGTTACTCCGGAGCAGCTCGCCTTGGATAGTTTGAGGGAGCGTTTCGCGCTCTCAGACTCCACTAACACAGCGTCAGGAAGACAGGGAACCCTGGGAGACTTTCTCCAGGGATACATCGGTGTTTTGGACAGCAGCGAGCACGTACCCGGGGGCGCTCGCATGTCGGAAGACAGCGGCTAATTACTCCCCCTCGCCGACTTGCGCCGCCCAGTCCGCTTCAGCCCCACCTTCCCGTTGGACGGGCAGCCCCAGGCCAGCACGCACTCGTCGCATCTAGGCCGCTGCGCCTTGCAGACCTGCCTTCCGTGCCGGATGAGATACATGTGGAACGGGAACACGTCCTCGGGCGGCACCTTAGACTCCAGAATGTCGTGCGCCTTGTCAGCCGACACCTTGGGACCTATGAGCCGCAGCCGCTGGGAAACCCTGTGAATGTGCGTATCTACCGGCATCGCGGGCATCCCCAGCGAGAAGCACAGGATTATGGCCGCCGTCTTGGGACCGATTCCGGGCAGGCGCTTGAGCCACGCCTTCGCCTCTTCAAGCTGCATTTCGCCCAGGAAGGTCAGATCGAACGAGCCGAGCTCGTCCCTGACCATGTTCAGCACCTCTTTGATCCGGGCCGACTTCTGCTGTGCGAGTCCGCCCGATCTGATAGCCTCTTCGATCTCTTCCTGAGGAGCGTCCGCGATCGCGTCCAGGTCCTCAAAACGGCTCATCAGACTGCGGAAGGCGCGTCCTGAGTTGACGTCGGACGTGTGCTGGGACAGGATCGTATAAACTAGTTCTTCCGCGGGATTGTACCTGGGCTCCCACTCGACGGGGCCGTAAATCGGCCCAAGGTAGTTCATTACGTCTGCCGCGCTTGCGCGCTTCCGCCTTCCCGGCATCGGCAACTCCCTGCTCTACTGCTGTGATCGTTTCGGACAATCCGAATTATACGGCAACGCTCGCTTGACATGGCGCGAAGCGCTCAATTACTTTCAATCCATAGGAGCCAAGTTGTGTTGACATTCCGCCGCAATTGTCTGAACTGTGATTTATGAGATTCAGAGACTGCCATGATTCTTTCAAGCCCGCCGTCTGACGGAAACCCGCACAGTAATTGGAGTGAACCCCTGTGACAGCGGCCCAGGTAATCGTCGAGCTTCGAGACTCCGCGAGTCCGGTCCGACACACGAGCCTGATCCAACTTTCCGGCCTGTCCGGGACCGAGGTCAGGGACATGATGTCATCCTGGAATGAGATAGACGCGAACCGGCGTCGCGAGCTGCTCGACCGCATG
>JAKZVY010000054.1:0-10073 GCA_047515825.1 Dehalococcoidia bacterium | reverse complement strand
GCCCTATCCTTACAACGAGATGCACGCGGTCGACCGGTTCGCCCCGCCGTCTGCGGACTATCTGCTGGGAGCCGACCAGATTGGTCGCGACATCCTCAGCAGGCTCATCCACGGCGCGCGGGTCTCCTTGATCGTCGGCCTCGCCGCGACCTCGGTCACTGTGACGGTGGCATCCATCATCGGCGTCCCTTCCGGCTTCTTTGGCGGAAAGTACGACATCATCATTCAGAGATTCGTAGACGCCTGGATGGCCTTCCCCTCGCTGCTGGTGTTGCTGACCGTGATGTCCGTCGTGGGCCGGGGCATGACGCAGATCGTCGTCGTCATCGGCATACTCAGCGGAATTGGTTGGTCCAGAGTCGTCAGAAGCGCCGTCATCGGCATCAAGGAAAACGACTACTTCCTGGCCGCCCACGCTCTTGGCAGCACCAGTGCCGGAACCGTGGTACGCCACGTAGTGCCAAACATCGCCGCACCCATAATCGTCATATACAGCGTCAGCATCGGCTGGGCGATCATGTCCGAGGCCGGACTTAGCTTCCTCGGATTCGGACTGCCCCCTGAGGTCCCAAGCTGGGGCGGGATGCTCAGCGGCGAAGGCCGCAGGTTCATGGAGCGAATGCCCGCCCTTGCCATCTACCCCGGAATAGCCCTGGCCACCGTTATCTACGGCGTCAACATGTTCGGCGACGCCGTAAGAGACCTCCTCGACCCCAGGCTCCGCGGCGCGGGCAACTGAAGCGTGGGCTGCGTCGGCAGTCTCACCTCGAGGGTGGTACACTAAACTAACAGCTTCTACACTTCGCAGGACTGGCCATGAACACGCCCGGGGAATCTGCCGCACTCCAAGTGGCTCCCTATCTCGGTGCCTTCCCAGTTGGGCTGATCGTTCCCATGCTCACCGAAGACTCTAGGCCGGTGGAGTACGCTGAGGCCCTCGGAAAGGCCTACCTGTCGTTCTCTAGGCACAACCATCGGAAGAGTGGCGGACACTATCTGACGCCTGCCATCATCGCTAGATTCATGGCTGAGCACTCCTCCTATTCGGAGCCGCACATGCGCGTTCTGGACCCTGGGAGTGGGACTGGTATCCTGTCCGCTGCTGTTTGCGAAGTAGCTTGCGGCAGTGCAACCGTCAAGCGTATGCACGTTGATGCCTACGAGACCGACCCCATGCTGGCCGATCTCACCCGCTTGGTGCTCACCTTTTCGCGCAACTGGCTTGCTCAACATAATGTAACACTGACCTTCGACGTCAGAAATGAAGACTTCGTGCTGGAGTACGCAGCCGCCCTAAAAGCCACGTCCAAGACCAATGGGGACGGAGGAAGCCTATACAAGCCCAGCGCAGAGTACAGCCTTGTTATCTCCAATCCCCCGTATTTCAAGATAGGGAAGGACGACCCCAGAGCCGTTGCGGGGGCATCCGTCGTGCATGGGCAGCCCAATATCTACGCCCTGTTCATGGCGATTTCCGCCGAGCTTCTGTCGGAATCTGGCAAGCTCGTGTACATCGTGCCAAGGAGCTTTGCGTCGGGGCCATACTTCAGGAGATTCCGGGAAGTCTTCTTCCGACGCGTCACTCCCACGGCTATCCACCTCTTCGAGTCCAGGAAGGATGTATTCAAGAACCAGACTGTGCTCCAAGAAAACTTGGTAATCGCGGCCCGGAGCCGGATGGAAGGCGAGGCCCTCGATGAGGGTCAGGTTCTCGTGTCCCACAGTAAGGCGGTACACGACCTCGCTGACCGCCGGCGGCTGTTGGTGAGGATGGACGCGGTGCTGAATCCAGCGAGTAATAACAGGGAACTATCCATCCCCGTTTGCCAAGAGGACTTGGAGTTGGCGCAAGCCCTTCGGGCTTGGCCTAACACACTCCATTCGCTCGGCTTGGAAATCTCCACCGGCCCCGTGGTGCCATTCAGGGCTACCCAGTTCCTATCCCATGAAGCAATTGAAGCCTCCACGGTTCCGTTGCTGTGGATGAACAACGTCTGCTCCATGAGAACGGAGTGGCCTTTGACGGAAACCGGAAAGCCACAGTGGGTCAAGGTTGCGCCGAAGTCAATGAAGCTCCTCGTGCGGGACACAACCTACGTCCTCCTCCGGCGCTTTAGCGCCAAGGAGGATAAACGCCGGCTGGTCGCCGCTCCCCTGATCCAAGGCTCTCTGGACGCCGATATGATAGGGCTTGAGAACCATCTGAACTACATTCGAGGGGTTTCGAGAGAGATGGATGTGGAGTTGGCCTACGGCCTCTCAGCCCTACTCAACTCGACCTTCCTAGACCGGTACTTCCGCATCTCCAACGGGAATACCCAAGTCAGCGCCACAGAACTGCGGGCCATGCCTCTTCCAGCCGAACGGGACATCCGCTCGCTTGGCGTCGAGGTCCGCGCACGACTCGGTTCAGAGACGGTTCTCTCCGAACCTGATGCTTTTGTTGCCAAGACGCTGAATCACTCCCCCGAACTGCGGATGAGGATAGAGCAGGCAGCTAGATGAGCAAGACTGATGAAGCGCGGGACATCTTGGAGCAACTGGGGCTACCTCCCGCCCAGCGGAACGACATCTCCTGCCTAACCCTGCTGGCTCTCACCCGGCTGTCGGAGGATGACGCTTGGAGCCAGGCTTCCAAGCCGTCCCTCACTATCCACCAGATGCTCAGCTTCATGAGGGATACGTACGGCAGGGAGTACGCTGATAACACACGGGGGACGGTAAGACGTCAGGTAATTCACCAGTTGGAGCAGGCGCGAGTAGTGGACCGCAATCCCGACGCTCCCGATCTTCCCACCAACAGCCCGCGTACCCACTACGGCCTCACCGACGAAGCGCTGAGGGTGCTGAGGCTCTACCAGACCAGCGGTTGGGAGTCGGAGCTCCACGCCTTTCGCTCCAGCCACGGCGTTCTCTTGGAGATATACCAACGACGACGACGGATGCGTGAGATACCCATCCGCACTTCAACAGGAGAGGAGATTCGCCTGTCCCCAAGTAGGCACAACAGATTGCAGGCCCAGGTTGTGACGGACTTCGGACCGAGGTTCGCTCCGGGCTCAACCCTGCTGTACTTAGGCGACGCCGCTGACAAGCTCTTGCATTTGGACAGGGAGAGGCTAGCCGAAATCGGCGTTACGCTTACCGAGCATGACAAGCTGCCGGATGTGGTGCTCTACGACGAGGGGCGGAACTGGCTGTTCCTAGTTGAGGCCGTCACGTCTCACGGCCCTGTCACTCCCAAGCGAGTGGAGGAGCTGAAAGGCACGCTGAAGGACTGTGTTGCCACACGCTCGTATGTCAGTGCCTTCCCGGATTTTCGGCAGTTCAAACAGCATGTGGACAAGATCGCCTGGGAGACTGAGGTCTGGATTGCCGAGATTCCAGACCACTTGATCCATTTCCAACGGGGATAAGTTTCTTGGCCCCAAAGAAAGCCTTTAGAAACGAGGGCAGATTATCATCATGCCATTACAGCAACAGGGTATTGTTAACCATCGACCAATCATTGAGGATATATGGCGGCATACCAACGAAGCGCGGATACTGATTGCAGAACTCACTGGAAGAAACCCCAATGTGTTCTATGAGACGGGCATTGCGCACACTCCCCATCCCAGTATCACACCCACCTCTTGACACCCCCCTCCACCTCCATGCTATCCTACATGCCAGAACTCTTGTACAGACAGCCCTGCCGAACAACATGACCCATTCGACACTTACAGTGCAACATCATAATCACCCCGATCCTGTTGAACAGAGACGGATCTCCCGCAAAACGCGGCAGGTGCGGCAGAAGCGCGGCAGCTTTAAATCTCAAACCTGCCGCGGACCTCAAAGCTGGGCCGCTTCTCGCTTAGCTTTGGCCGCGGCAGGTGCGGCAGGTGCGGCAGGTTTTTTGAAAACTTTTTGTAAGCGCCATCTACCTGCCCCACAGTCACCTCTCACCCTAGGTGCTATAATCGATCATCATGGATCGCATACTCGCCAGACTCTGCCCAATCGCCCTGCACCCTGCTCGTCCTGCTCCCTTCGCTAGGGCCGCTGATCGATCACCACTTCGCCGAGCGGCAGCCCTACCACTCCCACCTGAGAGCGGACAGCGGACACGAGCACGGGTACCGATACTTCCACGCGCACGGTGCGGAAGCCGACCCCGAAGCCAACCCCGCCCTCTACAACCTCGACACCTCTCTTGCGGGTTTCACCACCGCAACGCTCTCCGAGTCAGATCTGAGCCGGCAGGCCTTCGTCGAGCCGACGTCTCTGATCGGCATTCATACAGCGGCGGACGCCGCCCTTAGATCGATCTATCCGGCCCCTCCGTACAAACCTCCACGGATCTAGGCCCAGCCCCTGGATCTGTCCGACGGTGGCGCCTTATTTCCTTTAATTCCCGTCTTGAATGCGGCAATTATGTGTGAAAGGCACTCTCGCTAGTTGTGCGTCCCATCCTCGATGCGGCAAGGAGCCGATGAGAACCTGGCTGAAGAACGCGCTCGTCATACTCACACTGGCAACGCTTGGCGCCCTCGCGCTGTCAAGTCTCGACATCGTGAGCGGACACGGCGGCGGCTTCCAGTTGACCAGAAGGGAGATCGCAGGACCCTACGAGCTGGTGCTCGGCACCATACCCGATCCCTTGGTGGTCGGCGACGCGATCCTGATCCTAGCGGTCGCCAACCCCGACACCGGCGCCCGCGTCCTGAACGCGAACGTCACAGTCACGACTGAGGGACCCGCGTCCGCGAGTCCGAACGCAGGACCCCTGATCGCGGGCCCCGACTCCTACGACCCGACGCTGTACGAGGCACGCGCCGAGCTGGACGCCGAAGGAAGATGGATGTTCACCATCGACGTCTCAGGGCAGGCGGGCACGGGATCGGCCAGTTTCGCCTACGACGTGAAAAAGCTCAGCCCGATTGCCGGGCTAATCACGCTGGCCGCCCTGCTGGCCTTCCTGACCATACTCGGTCTTTCGATACGCGCGTTCATCAAGGACAGAACCAAGGGCCGCAGAGCGAGACGCCGGAAGGCATAGTCAACCAGGCAGAGGGCGCGCACCAGTCTGCGCTCGCCCACGCTGCCGATACCCGCTCAGGAGGCAAATCTTGCTGAGGAAAATGTCAATCACACTTGCGGTGACGCTGCTGACGATGGTCTCCGCCACCGTCGTAATCGGACACGAAGACCGCGAAGAAGGAGAATACCGTTTCAATGTCGGGTTCCTAGACGAACCCGCTTATGAGGGACAGAGGAACGCCGTCAGCCTGCGCGTGACCAAGATGAAAGCCGAAGGTCAGAGTGAGGGTCACGGCGACGCTGCGCAAAAGGAGGCTGCCAAGGAATCCGATCACGCTCACGGCGAGTCTGCGACCGTGCCCGTCGAAGGGCTGGAAGCTACGCTCCAGGTCGAGGTAACTCACGTCCCGACCGGCGCGTCAAAGGTCATGAACCTGCGCGCCGAGTGGAACGATCCAGGCCACTACCTAGCCGACCTGATCCCGACGTCGCCGGGGCACTACCGGTTCCGATTCTTTGGTACCATCGAGGGTAACGAGATCGACTCGACCTACGACTCAAGGGCGGGCGGCGGCAGCTTCGATGACATTCGGGAGGCTTCAACGATACACTTCCCGGAGACCGTCGCCTCCGGCCGGGAGTTGGAGAGCGCGGTGCGCGGTGCGCGGACCGAAGCGCAGCAGGCCCGCGACGCGGCGGCCAGCGCCGAGGACTCCGCATCCGGCGCATCTATGCTGGGGATAGTCGGCATCGTAGTCGGCGCAATCGGCATCGCGCTCGGCGGCATATCGCTGCTAAGGTCGTCTAGGAGCAAAGATTAGCAAACGGAGATGCGGTTCGGGTGACACACGAGGAGGAATCGGGATGAGATGCCAGAGAATTGTGCGCTGGACAACACTGTTGGTGACGCTTGCGGCGCTGTTCGCTGTCGTCGGCTGCGGCTCAGAGCCTGAACCGAGCGGCGACACCGCTCAGTTCCCGGTTCCGACCGAGACCGTTCCGGCCATCTCGACGCCGGCCCCAACCTCTACGCCGGTTGCCACGCCATCGCCCGAACCGTCCCCGGTTCCCACGCCTACGGCTGCGGCCGCCCCAACGCCGACAGCGGCGACTAACCCGTCACCCGAACCTTCTCCGGCCTCAGAGTCTAAGGAGTCGGGGGCAGGCAGGCTGCTGGCCCCCGACTTCACACTGCCATCGGCGAGCGGCGGCTCCGTCACGCTGACCGGACTTCTGGAGGACAGTAAAGGCGTGGTATTGGTGTTCTATCGTGGCTTCTTTTGAGGGATATGCAGGAACCAGCTCGGAGAGCTGGTCATGGCGCACTCCAAATTCATCGAGCGCGACATTGAGCTAATCGCAATCAGTACAGACAACACGGAGGACGCGAAGAGCATGGCGGACCTGGTATTCGCAAAGTTCCACGTGCTCGCCGACTCTGACGGTGCTGTCGCGGATAGCTACGGAGTGTTCAACATGCTGGGTGACGGCGTTGCCGCTCCCGCGACGTTCATCATACGCCCGGACAACACCATCGGAACATACTATGTCGGCCAAGACATCAGCGACCGGCCAGACCCCGATCAAATCCTGGCGGAGGCGGATCGCGTTCTGAAATGAGTCTACGGCGCACAGTCGAATAGAGCGGTGTTCTCGATAGCGTTGTTCAGGCGACAGGCTGCCCGCTGGCTGCCGCTGTCGGCCCTGTTGATTCTCCTCGCGCTGGCGTCCGAGTCCGCCGAAGCTCACGCGAGCCTAGTGGAGTCCGATCCCGCCGTCAACTCCGTTCTGCCTGACTCTCCCGAAAGAGTTACCATAAGGTTCACCGAGCCTCTGGAGCCTGCCCTCAGCGAGATTCGAGTTCTCGACGCCCAGGGCCGTCGGGTCGATAGCGGCGACAGCGCGGTCAATCCCAACGACCCTCACCTGATGTCGGTATCCGTCGAGCCGCTTGAAAACGGGCCGTACACAGTCGCGTGGAAGAACGTATCGACCGTGGACGGCCATCGCGTGCGGGGCGCGTTCGTGTTCTGGGTGGGCGAGCCGATCTCGCCGGCAGCACCTCCAAGCGACTTGGATCAGCCGATTCTGCAATCTCCGGCGGAGCCGGTAGCACGCTGGATAATCCTGCTCGACATCCTGTCCATAGTGGGCGGGATGTCGTTCCTCGTTCTGGTGGCAAGGCCCGCGCTGGCCGTTCCCGGCGTCCAGGCCGAGATTGTCGCGGAGCTCCGGCGCCTGCTGTCGTGGGGCGTTCTGGGCATGGCGTGGATGGCGTCGGTGTCGCTCATTGTCGCGTCCGCACTCCAGCTTGTGAGCCAGGCGTCCGTCGTGTACGAGACTTCCGTTGTGGGCGCGCTGGGGGACCCGCTGCGCTCGCTGCTGGCCGAAACCGACTGGGGACGGCTTTGGATATGGCGCGCGCTGCTGGCCGCGCTCATGACCGCCGTGCTGACGGTTGAATGGCGGAGAGTCCGAAGGGAGCCGGAACCGCGCGGCAGCCTGGCCCTGATCTACATCGCCGCCGTGCTGGGTGTCGGCGTTCTGGTGACGATCAGCATGACGAGCCATGGCGCCGCGACTCCGAACGTGAGGAGCATAGCCATTCTGAACGACCTGGTCCACATGGTCTCGGCCTCGGTATGGGTCGGTGGCCTGCTGAGCCTTGCCATGGCCGTGTACGTGTCGTTCGGTTTGCTTGGAGACTCGGAGAGGCGACTGATTCTGGCGGCCCTGGCGCGCCGGTTTTCGATCATCGCCGGACTCAGCGTCGCGGTTCTGGTCATGACCGGCCTCTACAGCGCGTGGGCGCAGGTTACGGTGATACAGGCGCTTAGGACACCGTACGGGTGGACGCTCGCCGTTAAAATCGCCATCGTAGCGTTGCTACTGTTGGCTGCTGCTGCCAATCTGGTCTGGGTCAGGCCGAGGCTCAGCTCCGACGGGCGCGCCGCGTACTGGCTGAGGCGGCTGGTGGCCGTCGAGTGCGTTCTAGCCGTGCTCGTGGTTCTGTCCGTCGGATTCCTGACCGCGCTCGAACCCGCGCGACAGGTGGCATCGCGTTACGGCGCGGACGTCAGAGATCAACGGCTCACGTTCCAGGAATCTGACGAGGGAGCGAAGATGACGCTCCAAATCATCCCCGGACAAGTAGGGCCAAACACGATCGAGGTTTCTATTCGTGACAGATATGGAGAACCGATAACAAACGCCACCGACGTCAGAGTACGCCTGTCGTACCTTGACGCTGACCTGGGCGAGACGCCGCTGTCAGCGGCGCACACGGGCGGCGGGGAGTACCTGCTAGAGGGGCAGTTAATCGGCCTCGCCGGAGCGTGGCAGGCCGAGCTTGTAGTCCAGCGTCCTGACGCCTTCGATTCCCGCGCCGCCTTCAGGTTCGAAGTGTCGGGAGGTGGAGGAAGCCTCGCCATAGCCCCGTCCGCTGATATGGGACGGACGCTTCTGGGCATCGAGCTCGGCGTCCTGGGACTGGTCTTTCTCGGCGTCGGACTGCCGATGGGAGGTTGGTACTCGCGGGCCGGTCTTCTGACCATGGCTACGGGCGCGCTTGGGGTGATCGTGGGCGCGGCTCTGCTCTTCAACTCGCTTGGCAGCGACACGGGGACGCTCGCGAGGAATCCGATTCCGCCAAGCTCGGAATCCGTGTATGCCGGTAGGGCACTGTATGAGACCCACTGTCTTCTCTGTCATGGCGTCGGCGGCGCGGGTGATGGACCATCGGCGGTGACTATGAATCCGCCGCCCGCCGACCTGGTCGTCCACGTTCCGCTGCATCCGGACCGTGCGTTGTTCGAGTTCGTCCGTGACGGGATTTCAGGTACCGCGATGCCCGCGCTGGGGGATACACTGTCGGACGAGGAGATGTGGCACATCATCAACTACATCCAGACACTGGAGTAATATGCCCAGACTGACACGCGTTGTCGCAGCCATGGCGACTGCCGGACTGGTGGCACTGATCGCCTCGCCGGTTTCGGCTCACGCTTTCGGGCAGCGATACGATCTTCCGATACCGCTCAACTACTTCCTGATCGGGGCCGTCGCGGCGGTCGCGCTGTCGTTCGTGGTACTTGGGATGTTCGTGCAGAGGAGCGCGGGGCAGGTCAACTATCCCCGCCTGAATCTGCTTCGGGCACCCGTTGTGGGACAGATACTGTCGAGTCGGATCGCATCGGCTGTCGTCAGGGCGGTCTCCGTGGCGGTCTTCATACTGCTGGTCGTGGCCGGGTTCGTCGGCACTGATCGCCCGATAGACAATATCTCTCCCACATTCATCTGGATCATCTGGTGGGTGGGCATGGGATACGTCGTCGCGCTGGTCGGCAACGTGTGGATGACTGTCAATCCCTGGAAAATAACTTTCGAGTGGTACCAGAGGCTGACCGGATCGTGTAACGGACGCGAGAGTCCGCCGTTCCGATACCCGGAGGGTCTGGACGTCTGGCCCGCGCTCGTGCTGTTTTTCGTGTTCGCGTGGGCCGAAAACGTGTACACCGGCGCGTTCCGCCCATTGACGCTTTCTGTGATGGTTATCCTGTACTCGATGGTCATGTGGACGGGCATGGCGGCGTTCGGCAAGCACACGTGGCTCAGGCACGGCGAGGCGTTCACGGTGTTGTTTGGGCTGTTCTCGCGATTCTCGCCCACCGAGGTGAGGGTTACAGACCGAAGAGTTTGCCGTCGCTGCGATTCGGACTGCGCCGAGGAGTCGGAGTGCATCGACTGTCATGAATGCTTCGAGCAAGCTGGTGATACGGACAGGGAGCTGAACCTGCGGCCCTTCGCCGTCGGACTGGCACTCAGGGAGCGAGTCTCGACGGCAACTGCGGCCTTCGTGATCCTGGCGCTGTCCTCGGTGACGTTCGACGGGTTTCAGGACACCCAGACGTGGGCCGGATGGCGCGCGGACATGCTCGCGGTCGCTTCGGCGGACGTCGTGGACACGCTCGCGCTCGCGGCGGTCCCGCTGATTTTCGTCGTTGTGTACCTGGGATTTTCTTGGGGAATCCGTGCGGCGTCCGGAGAGC
>JAKZVY010000053.1:0-3278 GCA_047515825.1 Dehalococcoidia bacterium | reverse complement strand
GTCGATCGGACACGACGACGGCCCCTGGAGCATCCCGGTTGACGTCACGCAAGAGGGTGACGACATCGTGGTCCGCGCGTCGGTGCCCGGCCTGAAGCCGGAAGACATCAGCGTCACGCTCGACGACGGTCTGCTCACGATCGAAGGTGAGGTCGCATCGGAGTCCGAGGTGAGCGAGTCCGACTATCTCCTGCGAGAGCGTCGGGTAGGCCGGTTCCGCAGGTCGCTGCGACTGCCCGACACGGCTGACGCCGACAAGGCCCAGCCGAGCTACGACAACGGCGTCCTGACGATCGCCGTACCCAAGCAGGAGGCCAGGAAGGCCAGGCGGCTGGAGATCAAGACGGGCTAACTGCATCGTAGGTTCATCAGCAGCAGGGGCGGCCAATGGCCGCCCCTTTCCTACTAGGGACATCTCAGTGTTGATGGGTAGGTCATGTTGGTTGACTAGGTTACTGCGTACAGAAGTTCTCTATAGATAGGGTATCACGCTATTGGAGAGAGCTGTCAAGAGCAGAGTGACGAATGCGCAGGAATGACGACTTGCGGTGTGCTCACCAACTCAAATACGACTGCCTTGGTCTATTCAACCGGTGCCATAGCCTTGGCCCCTGTTGCTATAATACGCGTCGGAGGGCGGCGTCTTGAACATCTACACAAGGTCCGGAGACGGAGGAGAGACCGGCCTGCTATTTGGCGGAAGGGTGTCGAAGACCGACATACGGACTGAGACCTACGGCGCTACCGATCACGCCGTCTCGGCCATCGGGCTCGCGAGGGCCATGACGTCTGAGAGCAGGGTAGGGGATATCCTCCTAGAGGTTCAGCGCGACTTGTTCATGGTGGGCGCTGAGCTGGCGACCGACCTGTCCAACCGCGACCATCTGACGCAGAGGTTCCGCACGGTTACGGCCGACCATGTGTCACGGCTCGAAAGTCTGATAGACGACCTCGCAGAAGAGGTGCAGCTTCCACCCAACTTTATCATTCCTGGCGCGTCGCCCGGTTCCGCCGCGCTTGATGTCGCAAGGACGCAGGTGCGAGAGGCCGAACGCCGGATTGTGGAGATGCACCGCGAGGAATTGCTACCCAATTCGCATATCATGGTGTACATCAACAGGCTGTCGGATCTTCTATTCATGCTGGCAAGGTATGAAGACCGTCATCTGCCGTTCGAGATCGTCACGGGTCAGAGACCGGAGTCGGCGGACTGATGATGTCAGACCCCACAGTCGTGATCGTCGACTACGACGCGGGCAACCTGAGAAGCGTTCAGAGGGCGCTCGAAACCTTCGGCGCGCGCGTGGAGACCACGTCGTCGCCCAGCCGCATCCCGTCGGCTGACGGACTTGTGGTGCCGGGACAGGGCGCCTGCGACTCTTCCATGCGGCACTTGCGTGAGCGCGGGCTGATCGACCCGCTTCGTGACTACATATCGAGCGGTCGGCCTTTTCTCGGCGTATGCCTGGGTCTTCAACTGCTGCTGGACGCCTCGGATGAAGGTGACGAGCCGTGCCTGGGCGTCATCCGGGGGACGTGCAAGCGGTTGCCCGGCGGTCAGAAGATTCCTCACATGGGCTGGAACCAGGTGAGCTGGCGGGGGGAGCACCCGGTCTTCGAGGGTGTGGCTGATAACTCGCACTTCTACTTTGTACATAGCTACTACGCAGACCCAGAGGACCGTTCCGTAGTAGTAGGGACCACCGACTACGGACTCGAGTTTTGCAGCGCGGCGGCCTGGGACTCGGTCGTAGCCGTCCAGTTCCATCCAGAAAAGAGCGGAAGTGTCGGACTCAAGATATATGAGAACTTCGTGCGGTATGTCCGCTGTTCGTAGGGCCGGAGGTCTGAATTGGAAGTGATCCCAGCCATAGACCTGATCGACGGGCGATGCGTTCGACTGGTGCGAGGTGATTACTCCAGGCAGACCGTTTACTCCGATGACCCGGTCGAGGTGGCGCTGCGTTGGGAGAGCATGGGCGCGTCCCGAATACACATCGTGGACCTGGACGGCGCGAGACTGGGAGCGCCCGCGAACTTGGGAGTGGTTGGTCACATAGTCTCCTCCGTCTCCGTTCCGATTCAGATGGGAGGCGGTGTGCGGAACATCGACGCGGTAAGGGCGGTGATCGGGGTCGGTGTCCAGCGCGTGATGCTGGGCACTGTGGCTGTGCGCGAGCCTGACATCGTTGCGTTGGCGCGATTGGAGTTTGGTGAGGAGGCGGTCGTGGTCGCTGTGGACTCGCGGGATGGCTACGTCTCGGTCTCAGGCTGGACGTCCGCGAGCCGAGTCCGCGCGACTGAGCTTCTTCAGCAGATGGCAGACACGGGGGTCAAGACGTTTCTCTGTACCGACATCATGAAGGATGGCACGCTCGGTGGGCCTGACTATGAGCTAATGAGTGAACTGGTTGAAGTTGCGGGGAAGGGCGTGATAGCGGCAGGCGGCGTGGCATCGGTCGAGCACGTTCGACAGCTTGCGAAGACCGGCGCTGGTGGGGTGGTGATTGGAAAGGCACTGTATACCGGCGACATCGACCTTGCCGAAGCCTTAGAGATGGCTGCGGGAGTGGACAACCGATGCTGACGAAGAGAATCATACCCTGCCTCGATGTGGACGCCGGGCGCGTCGTCAAAGGTATCAGCTTCATAGAGATAAGAGACGCCGGAGACCCGGTCGAGCTGTCCTCCTACTACGACGCGGAGGGCGCGGACGAGCTTGTACTGCTGGACATCACGGCAAGCTCGGATTCCAGGGACATTATGGTCAACATAGTCAGGGAGGTGGCTGACACGCTGTTCATACCGTTCACGGTGGGCGGCGGGATGCGGAGCGTGGCGGACGTGCGGCGGATGCTGGAGGCGGGCGCGGACAAAGTATCGCTGAACACGGCGGCGGTACAGAACCAGGATCTTGTGCACGAGGCGGCAGACCATTTCGGATCGCAGTGCATCGTGGTCGCGATCGACGCGACGGCTATCAGGCCGACGGACCCCAGAGTGCGCTGCGATGACGCCTCGCTTTCTCTCGATGGCGGGTCGCGGTGGGAGGTGTACACGCACGGGGGCAGGAATCCGACAGGAATCGACGCGCTGAAATGGGCGGAACGAGCTGCCGAGCTGGGCGCGGGCGAGCTTCTGGTTACTAGCATGGACACGGACGGGCACCAGACCGGGTACGATCTGGAAATGATTCGACAGATCTCGGAGGCGGTAACGATACCGGTGATAGCGAGCGGCGGCGCGGGTACGCCTGAGCACTTTCTGGAGGCGCTGGA
>JAKZVY010000052.1:0-3654 GCA_047515825.1 Dehalococcoidia bacterium | reverse complement strand
TTCCTGGTGACTTTGCCGAATCCTCTGTCGTAGAGAACCCCGGTGGCCCTGAGGCGGTCATATCCGTTGGCGGAGGGGTCGTTGCCTCTTGCGATTTCGAGCAGGTTATCGAAGACGCGTTGGATACCGCCGATGGCTTCCTGCAGTTGCTGGGCGGCGTAACCGGCGAAGACGGGGTTGATAGTTCCTATTTGTCCTTCTGTTTGCATGAACATTAGTTTAGGGCATGCGGTCTGGACATGTCAAGAGGGAGATTTAACGCATCGCCGAAACATGAGCGTCATCGAGTGTGTGACGTGTTCTGGAATCAGCCAACTCCGGCGGTCTTGGAGCAGGAGCAGCGATTAGGACGAACTCTCTTTGGCGCGCTCCTGGAGCTCGTAGAGCTTAGTGATCGCCTCGATTGGGGTCATCGACGCCACATCGATCTCCTTGAGCTCATCCAGCGCTGGGGACGAGGCAGGAATGAGGGCTAGTTGGGCCGGATCCGCCGCGCCTCTGCGCCGCGCTCCTTTCTGGGGGCTGCCCGAATCCTTCGAGACTGGAACTTCCAGGGTCCTGAGGACTTCCCAGGCGCGGTTGACTACGGCATTGGGCATCCCGGCGAGTTGCGCCACGTGTATCCCGTAGCTCTTGTCGGCGCCTCCCGGAACGATGCGCCTGAGAAATACGACGTTCCCGTTCTCTTCGGAGACCGCTATGTTGAAGTTCCGGACCCTGGGAAGGTTATCGGATAGCTGGATCAACTCGTGGTAGTGGGTCGCGAACAGGGTCTTGCACCCTAGCCTTGGGTGATTGTGGATATACTCGGCCACGGCCCGTGCGATGGCCAAGCCGTCGAAGGTGCTGGTGCCGCGACCGATCTCGTCCAGGATGATCAGAGATCGCGGCGTGGCGTGGTTCAGGATCGAGGCCGTCTCTATCATCTCGACCATGAAAGTGGACTGGCCCAGCGCGAGATCGTCCTGGAGTCCAACTCGGCTGAAAATCCTGTCCACCAGTCCGATCGACGCCGACTCGGCAGGAACGAAGCTGCCGATCTGGGCCATCAGGACTATGATCGCCACCTGCCGGATGTAGGTCGATTTCCCCGCCATGTTCGGGCCGGTTATGATCGCGAGCTGCCCTGCTTCGCATGACAGCACCGTGTCGTTGGGGACGAATCCACCGGGGTCCAGCGCGTGCTCCACGACCGGGTGCCTCCCCTGTCGGATGTCGATGGCGTCAGACTCGTTAAGCTCCGGCCGCACATAGCCGTTGCGCGAGGCGACTTCAGCCAGCGAGCAGAACACGTCCACTCGCGCTATGACTTCAGCGCTGGCGGCTATTGCATCGGCATGAGCCGCTACCTGGCCGCACACCTGACGGAAAAGCTCGACCTCAAGCTCTGACAGGCGGTCTTGAGCCGTAAGGATGCGCGACTCGTACTCTTTCATCTCCGGTGTGATGAACCGCTCGCCACCTACAAGGGTCTGACGTCGAACGTAGTCGTCCGGCGCCATCTTCAGGTTGGCGTTGCTGATTTCGATGTAGTATCCGAAGACCTTGTTGTAGCCGACCTTAAGCGACTTGATGCCGGTCCGCTCTCGCTCTCGCGTTTCCAGCTTGGCTATGTACTGCTGAGCGCTGTGGGTGGCGTCGCGGATTTCGTCTAGCTCCGTGGAGAATCCCTGCCTGATGACTCTGCCATCCCCGACTGCAACGGGCGGATCGTCCGCCACTGCGGACCGCAGGAGCGACACCACTTCCGACGTGTCCCGGATACGGCCCGCCAGCCATTCTACCGAGTCCGCGTCCTCATCCTCTGTCAGTATCTCTTTTAGGTGGGGAGACACTTCGAGGCTGGCGGCAAGCGATACCAAGTCCCTCGGAGTTGCGCCGAAGCCCCTGATCCGGTTCAGCAGCCTTTGGATGTCAGAGACCGAGTCCAGCAGCGCAACCACTCGATCTCGCCGTATCGCGCTGCGGTGAAACCAGGAGACCGCGCCCTGTCGCCTGTTGAGCTCTTCCAAGTCCAAGAGAGGGTGCCCAACCCACGTCCTCAGCAGGCGACCTCCCATCGAGGTCCTGGTGCTGTCCAGGACGGAGAACAGCGAGGCGGACGTGTCACGCCATCTCCCGCCTTCGAACAGCTCCAGGTTCTGGCGCGTCTGCGGGTCCAGCGCCATGTGGCGATCCGGGTAGTAGGTGTACAAAGTGGTGAGCTGTCGTGCCGCCGACCGCTGGGTCTGTGAGAGGTAGTCCAGGATCGCGCCCGCCGTCCTGATAGCCAGCGGCAGCCGGTCGCATCCGAACGGTTCGAGGCTCGCGACCTTGAGATGACGCAGGAGCGACTCGGTTGCCCAGTCCAGGTCGAAGGACTCCGCTCCCAGGGTCGTTACCGATGTAGAGTCTCCCGCTTCAACGGGGACCGAATCCTCAGCAATCAGAAGCTCGGCGGGCTGCAGACGCACGAGCTCAACCGGAAGCTCTGACGCGGGAAGCTGGGTGGTCGCGTACTCGCTGGTGGTGATGTCCACGTACGCGAGACCGGCGCTCTCACCGTCCACAAACGCCGCCGCAAGGTAGTTGTTGGCGTTGCCTTCGAGAAGAGATTCCTCGACCACCGTGCCGGGCGTCACAACACGCACAACCTCGCGATCGACAAGTCCTCTAGACTTGGCCGGGTCGGAGGTCTGCTCTCCTATCGCGACCCTGTAGCCCTTGCTGATGAGCCGCTCTAGGTAAGGTTCGAGCGCGTGGTACGGGATGCCCGCTAGCGGGACTCGCTTTCCCGCTCCGAACTCCCTAGACGTGAGTGCGATCTCGAGCTCTCTGGATAAGATACGAGCGTCATCGTCGAAAGTCTCGTAGAAGTCGCCCATGCGAAACAGCAGAATGGCGTCCGGGTGTTCGCCCTTCATGCGGAGGTACTGTCTGCGGGCCGGAGTGGTCATCGGGTATCTGTTCCGGCTTCATTGTACCCGCCGCCGCCGCGCTCTGAAAGCGGTTCCGCTACGAGTGGGGCGACTGGACATTCATGTCCAGCCTTCCGGCAGGCTTACCGGGCCATTGCAGCTTTCCCCCGTCATACAGAACGGAGCCGAAGCATATCAGAGCTTCGGCTCCGCTCAGATCCTGCATTGAACCCACCGAGGTAGTGACAGAGGTAGAAACCCAAATAGCTTGGAGCCTTCCCTGTCATGCAGAGCGCGATATGTGCCAAAAGCGGGTTCGGCTGATTGGCGTCCTGGCTAACTGCTTACTTCGGACCCAGCCAAACAATAGCACCGACGATGCCACTATCAAAGTAACTCATGTCGACTTCGCCGTAGTAGTTCCTTAGCCAAGGCCACCACCAGTAGTCCAAATGGGGCCGCGGCAGTCCGAATGCGGGCCATTTCTCAAGGTAGTACAGGTTCATTTCGTCGAAGATCGATGTCCATTCCTCAATGTCAGCAGTCCTGAGCGCCGCCTGCATCTTATCGTTCAGCCAAGGGTCATTGTAGTTGGCAACGTTGAGGTTGGCCCCTGTGTTGACAAATGACTCCAAGTCTGAAAGCGGGTTCACGGTTGATCCACCCGAGGCAGAGAGCATCTGAGGGTAGTCCTTACTTGAGTACAGGGCACCGATCGCGCCTCTCTCTATTGGAACCAACTCAGCCTCTATGCCGA
>JAKZVY010000051.1:0-2796 GCA_047515825.1 Dehalococcoidia bacterium | reverse complement strand
CTGACGCGCGGGCGTGACGATGAAGGACGGCGTCTTTTCGGTGTGAAACGGGCAGTTGGCCTTGAGTGTGCTGCCCGATCTCCTGAGCGTCACGTAACCCTCGACTACGTCTACAATGTCGAGCTTGGCCTTTATGTCGTCGAGTACGCTCATGAAAGCTCGTTGGACTCGTTCTGGCGGTAGGCCCAGCGGGTTATCCGGGTCATGGGTTGGCGGACGCCCTTCATGTGCCATGTCATGTGATCAATTGTAGCCCTGATGTCGACGAGGTTGTCGCCGACCGCGTCCCAGTCGTCTTCGGACTTCAGGAAGGATTCCATCTGGGTGGACAGCAGGCGCTGCGCGGAGTGGAGGTCGGCGAGGTCGGTGCAGAGCTTCGACAGATGCTGGTCCATGTCGTCGGGCAGGCCCATTTCCTTGAGCTTGATGACCACGCTGTGGGCGAGGGACGATCCTCTCTTGGCCTGGTCGAGGTCGGGGGGGCGTTCCAGGTGTACGGTGGGTGACTGGCCGGTTGTCAAATGTAAAGTCCTTTCAGAGATCATCAAAAAAAGTAGTTGGTGATGGAACGGTGTATCCTGGATGTGGGCATTTTAGATTCTTCGACTCCGCTCCGCTGCGCTTAGAATGACAATGGGGGCGCTGCGCTGCGCTCAGAATGACACGTTCTCCCTTCAGTTTAGTCCTACGTTGTAGTGTGTTATGTATGTCACCCACAGCTCTCGGATGGACGCCAGGGCGCTGGGCTGGACACCCGGGGCCATGTTGTTGACGTTGGTGAAGACGCCTTTCCAGAGGTTGTCGACCTCGGCCTTCCAGGGTTCGTACTCGAGGCCGTGGGCGTCGCGCTGCATGGCCTCGAGGTGCTCTCGGATCATCCTGACCTGGTTGCCGACGGTGCGGACTCTGATGCGATCTTGGGGAGTCAATCTGAGCGATGCTCCTGAAAGGGCCTAGTGATGCCGGGTTCGATCTGCTCGGCGACCCTGATCGCGTAGAGATCGGTCATGCCGGATATGAAGTCGACGACAATCATATTCTCAGAGCGGCTCCTGTATCCATACTCCGGCGGGATCAGCTCCCGATTCGTGTCGAAGTGCCGGTAGAGGGTCCGTACGATCTGCTTGGCCGTCTGACCGAGGATACTCCCAGACTCGGGGATATAGACTGTCTTGAACATGAAATCGCGAAGCTGGTTGAATGCGCCCCTGACCTCGTGGCTCATGGAGATCACGGGATGGCCTGTGGAGTGCGGGCTGTCCTCCCCTGATGCGGCCCAGGAGCTGGCGATAATGTCGGAAACCAGGCTGTCGATGCGCTGGGCGTGGGAGTCGCCAAGGACGTCCGACACCGATTCGGGAAGCTGACCGGCGTCGAGCACTCCGGCCCTGAATGCGTCGGCGAGGTCGTGGTTGAGGTAGGCGACCGCGTCGGATACGCGGCAGATCTGGCCTTCGAGCGACAGGTCTTCGACCAGAGAGGCGTCGAGGAAGTCTCCCTGCGGCTTGGAGTGGCGGAGTATCCCCTGCCTGACCTCCCACGTCAGGTTGAGTCCCTGGCCGTCTTTCTCAAGCCGTTCGACGATTCTGAGGCTCTGGCGATTGTGCCTGAAGCCGTCGAGGTGCAGCATCGCCATTTCGTCTTCGCCGACGTGTCCGAAGGGTGTGTGGCCAAGATCGTGACCGAGGGCAATGGCTTCGGTGAGGTCTTCGTTCAGGTTCAGGGCGCGGGCGATCGTTCTGGCGATCTGCGCGACCTCGAGGGTGTGGGTGAGCCGGGTGACGTAGTGGTCTCCGAGCGGGGCGATGAAGACCTGTGTCTTGTGCTTGAGGCGTCGAAAGGCATTGGTGTGGATTATGCGGTCGCGGTCACGCTGGAACTCGGAGCGCATGGGAGAGGGCGGTTCGGGCACTTCGCGGCCTCCGCTCATCGCGGTTCGTACGGCGTGAGGCGAGAGACGGTTTTCGCGGTCGGTAAGACGCGCTCCCAGCAAGCCTGAGATGTGTCGGGGAAGAAGGCGGGTAGCGGTGCGGGTCGCGATAGAAACTTGCCTCCCTGACGCTCGGAAGAGCCGAGGCGAAGGGTGTGCTGCCCCGCCATCCGAGTGTTCAGGATTGTAGCATGTTTTTGGTTTTGGGATGTCCACGAAGGACACCAAGGGGATGAGGACCGGGTAGATTCTATGTATCCGGTGGTTCGTTTTCGCTGTGTGAGGGGTAGATCTGGGCGAGCTTCTTGCGCCTGCGTTCTTCGATCTCGGGCCACTGCGCCCGGCGTTCGGCTTGAAGCTCAAGCTTGGCACGGAATTCGGCGGCTTCCCTTCTGACCAGATCGATGTTGTTCGCCACCCATTCTGGGGACGGACTGGAGATGTGCCAGTCTATCTTTCGGGGGTTCGGGTCGGGTGTGATGCCCTGCTCGTCCAACATTCGTTGGACATCTTCGAATGCCTTGGCCAAGCCCTCGTGGTCGATGCGATGTTCACCCTCGTGTCCTTCGGGCAAGGCTATACTATGGCTGCAGTAGATGCAGCTCTTGGTCGGGTCAAAGATGTATCCGGGGGGATAGTCAGGGTGATGCGTGACACTTTGGCTGGGCTCGGGGCGCTCTCGAGCGGTTCTGAGGACGGGCGTGGGGTCTGTGCCGGCGCCGCGGTCGAGGAGCAGCTTACCGGCTCTGTTGCGGTGGAAGGGTTTTACACTGGGATCGTCGGCCCATGCTATGTCCATGAGGACGTCTATGAGCGTGTCGCCGTCGTTGGTGATAGAAATGACATGGTCCCTGATAATGGACTGA
>JAKZVY010000050.1:0-2821 GCA_047515825.1 Dehalococcoidia bacterium | reverse complement strand
GCCGACACCCTTGCGAACTATGTGACCGACAGTGAAGCGAAGATCCTCGACGCTGGCGCAGGCACGGGGATGGTCGGTAAGGAGCTGGCACGCCTGGGGTTCAAGCACATTACGGCGCTGGACCTGTCCCCGGGGATGCTGGTGGAGGCCGAGAAAAAGTCTGTCTATGAGGAGTTGAAGGTCGGAGATCTGGGCAAGCCCCTGGAGTTTGAGACGGGCCGATTCGCCGGGACGACGTGCATTGGGACTCTCACCTTCGGCCATGCGCCACCGGAGTCGCTGGACGAGCTAGTTCGAGTGACGAAGACCGGTGGGAGTGTGGTGTTCTCCATGAGGACGGATTACCACACGGAAGGCGGGTTCGACGTGAAGCAGCGGTCGCTTGAAGAGGCAGGCAAATGGCGGCTGGTCCAGCGTGGCGAACCCTTCCAGCCAATGCCTAACGGCGAACCGGATATCTGGTACGAAATCTGGGCGTACGAGGTTCTCTAGCAGGCTGCGGGAGAACGGCTCTCAAGGCAGCGTAGAGCGTTCGGTAGCCGCATAGAGCATGCGATTGCGGCGGCTTTCGCCCTGCTTCGATGATAACTGCCTGGTCCAGAGCGTCAGAAGTCACGCTACAATGTGACGGCGGGTTTTGGAGAGGGAGACACCGGGAGGTCAAGAATCTTCAATTCAGCCACACGCCGTGAGGCGACTGAGAAGCTGGAAGAGGCAATCGAGAGGCACGAGGGCCTCCGCCACAAAGTCGATCGCGGCAGCGTGCAGCTATTCGGGCAGCGGCAGCGCGCGGTTTCTGACGTGATCGACCCGGTGGAGGAGTACGTGAACCTGCTTGCCAACTCCCCCAAGGAGTTCGGCAGGTCGGTTGCCGAGTTTCGCATCGAGGTCAATCGATTCTCGGAGACCGTACGACATTTCGAGACAGAGGCCGCTCGCTCGACGAAAATCGGCAGCGCCACGGGCGCGGCGGGAGCAATGGCAGGTGTGGGAGTTGCCGCCCTCGGACCGTCCGCAGCCATGGCGATAGCAACCACCTTTGGCACCGCGTCGACCGGCACAGCGATCTCGACGCTGTCAGGGGCTGCTGCCACCAATGCCGCCCTCGCCTGGCTGGGAGGTGGGGCGATTGCCGCAGGCGGCGGTGGCATGGCAGGGGGAAGCGCACTGCTGGCGCTCGCCGGGCCAGTGGGGTTGGGAATTGGAGGGGCAGCGCTTGTGGGGTCTGGCCTGTATCTCAACAGTCGCAACAAGAGATACGCCAGGGAGGCGACCGAGCAGCGCATCAAGGTCGAGGCAGAAGCCCGATCACTAAATGACAGCCCTGCAAGAGATCGAAGGGCTTTTTGAGCGTACAGGAGAGCATGTGAAAGGATGCCTGGATGAACTCGACTGGCTCAAGGGCCATGCGGGGGGCAACTATCAACGATTCAGCCAAGTCCAGAAACAGCGCCTGGCGGCTCTAATCAATCACATCCGCGCGCTCAGCGAGCTGCTCAACAGAGAGGTTGCGCTGTGAGACAGCCCGATGCCAACCGTACAGGGCCGCACGTTGCCGCGCAGGTTGCGTCGTCTTGGGCGAGTCTCGACGCCGCTAGCCGCTCCGCCGACCTCGCCAATGCCCTATCGTCTCAGGACAGGGTGTTCCTGGCCTCAATGCGTGAGATGCAGGTTGTGCGCGACTTCGTGGGGACGCCGGAGAACATCCTGGGCAGCGCGACAACCAAGCACGGTGAGATTGCCGAGCAGGTAAACGTTGCCATCATCAGGGCAAGAGACATCCTCCTAGGACGCGCTCCAACGGCGACGTTCGAGGGAGTGGGCCGTTTCGCACCCACCGACTACCGAGTGGGTGGTGTGGATATCCAGTCCAAGTACTACAACGGACTTCGCAACACATTGGATGGAGTATTGGGGTATACCTCCAACCATCCCGGGTTTGCGAGCGGTGGGGGCGAATACCATATCCCCAGAGACCAGTACGACCAGATTCGGCAGCTGCACCAGACCGGGCGGATAGACGGGCTTTCGGACAGGAGCACGGACGCGATCAGAGACAGGCTCGGCTCGCTCCAGCAGCATACGGGCAGGCCTGCGGACGACCTGATCGCTCCTGGCGAGACGGACTACAGGGAGGTCCAGCAGGGACGTATTCATGACACCATTCGCGACCGTGAAGGAAAACTCGCGGCGGAAAATGATGACCTCAACAGGCGGGCGCAAGCTGATTATGGTCCATCATTGGCGGGCCTAGGGCAAGCCGCGGCGATCGGCGCTACCGTAGGGGGCGGTGTCGGCCTAGCCCAGGGGGTCTGGGTCAAGTACCGCGAGGGCAAGAATCCGTTCAGGGGAGATTTCTCGGCACGGGACTGGCTGGACATCGGAGTGCCTGCCGCGCAGGGAGCGGGTGGAGGCGCCGTTGCCGGAGGCGCGCTGTACTGGCTGACGAACGCCACACACCTGTCCGCCCCAGCCGCCGGTGCATTCGTAAGCGGTCTGATGGGCATAGGCAGTCTCCTGCGGCATTACCATTCCGGGCAGATCGATGGTGAGCAGTTCGTGGATATGTCTCAGATCGTCGTGATGGACGCCGCAATCGTGGGGATGTTCTCCGGCGCGGGGATGAGTGCCGGTGTGGCGGCGGGCTCCCTGATCGGGCAGACTGCAATTCCTGTTCCCCTGCTGGGCGCTCTCCTCGGAAGCATTGCCGGAAAGTTCGTCGCATCCGCCATCAAGGACTCGCTCGGTGAATCGGAGTCCGAGCTCTCAGAGCAACTCCACGCCTACGAAGAGGGCGCACTTTCGCAGCTCGACCAAGCAT
>JAKZVY010000049.1:0-4418 GCA_047515825.1 Dehalococcoidia bacterium | reverse complement strand
GGCATTGGCCACCAGACGGTGGTCGTCAAAGGCGACGTGGATGCGGTCGGGGTGGTTGCGTGGTAGCATCTATTGAGTGCTCCTCGTCTGGGGTCCGGTTTGTGTTTCCAGAACCATTATCCCAGATGCACAGGAGCACTTCCCTACCCCTTCAGCACACCGCGACACTCATCTTTTCGGTGGACTGGGGATTAGGGTGCCACTGTCCCTATTGAAAGGAGCCACGCCCATGAGGGCGGCGATCTGCCGACGGTCCAGCGTACCCGGCTCAGGCACGTATGCCAGAAGGGCGGTGGGATAGAGCCGACTAACAACCGGGCGGAGCGGGCGCTGCGCGGTGATAGCGCGTGAGGTGTCACACTGCTCCAGGAATGAGGCTGGTGCGGATGCGTTCAGCGCGTTCACCAGTGTGATCAGGACCCTGGCTCGGCACGGTGGAGGCCAGTCGGCGGTGGACGGTCTGTGCGGTGTGTTCAGCGGTGCGCCTGTCCACGCCCGCTCCATCTGAACCTCTCCCCGCGCCCCGACTCCGCTAATCGATTACCACGAACAACAGGAGGTTTTGCCGAATGAAGCTCCATCTCATCGCTGCATCACTCGCGCTGCTAACGGCAGTAGCCTGTGCCCAAACAAGTGACCCTGCCGGAGAGTCGAGGCTGGAATTGGTCCAGGATAGGGGTAAGGTGGTCTGCGCGACCCTGGACGATACCCCTGGATTCGGGTTCCTGGACGAGAATGGCAATCACCTCGGCTTCGACATTGACCTGTGCCGCGCAGTCGCGGCAGCGACTCTGGCCGACGCCGACGCCGTGGAGCTACGCACGATCGCCGCCGCAGAGCGTGGCCCCATAATGCAGGCCGGCGAGGTGGACCTGCTCGTGTTCGTGACCACATGGACCAGCTCGCGCGACGCTTCATGGGGCGACTTCGTGCCAACGATGTTCTACGATGGTCAGGGGTTCATGGTACCCGACCGCCTGGGCATTTCGAGCGCATCCGACCTGGGTGGAGCCTCCGTATGCACGGTGTCCGGTACCACCAGCGAGTTGAATATGGAGGACTTCTTCCGCCAGAACCGGTTGGGGTACTCCCCGGTCATATTCGAGAACTTCGACCTCGCTCTCGATGCCTACGCGAACTCGAGCTGTGACGTCCTTACAACTGACCGCTCTACACTTGCGGCCCTCAGGTCCAGCCTCCCAGATCCCGGTGAGCACGTGATTCTCCCGGAGGTCATTTCCGAGGAACCGCTCACTCCACTCGTACCACATGGCGACAGCCGGTGGTTTGATGTCGTGAAGACGGTGATGGCCATCCTGATCCAGGGCGAAGCGCTGGGCGTCAACTCTGGGAATGTCTCCGAGCTTACGGCCAGCAACAACGTGAAGGTAAGGCGTCTGCTCGGAGTCGAGGGGTCGTGGGGACAGGCGGAGCTGGGCCTGGATCCCACCGTTGCCCAGAAGGTCATAGGTATGGTGGGCAACTACGGGGAGATATACGATCGTCATCTGGGCTCGGACGGAATCGGGTTGCCCAGGGAAGGCGGCAGGAACGCCCTGTGGTCCGATGCTCCCTGCGCAGACTGCCCAAAGGGCGGACAGATCTACGCCGCGCCCCTGCGTTAGTAGTGCACTCGGTGTACCCTGCATAGAGCAGGTTGGACACGTCCTCGTTAACGTCCCTAACATGCTGGGAAACCAATTTCCAAGCATGGGGGCACGTCAAGTGGCAGACCAGACCTGGTACAGAGGTAACATTCATACTCACACGACCGAGTCGGACGGCGACGCTGAGCCGGAAGTCGTAGCCGCGTGGTACAGAGACCACGGCTACGACTTTCTCGTACTGTCTGACCACAATCACCTCACTCTTCTCGACTACGGCAACGGACGAAACGGTTCCCCTGGGATTGGTGCGGGCCGGGGCCAAGGTGGCGCTGACCGACATTAACCAGGAGTGGCTGGACCAGAGCATCAACCAGGTACGAGAGATTGGTGGGGACGACTGCGACATCGACATCGTTTCGGATGTAACCGACCCGCAGGCGTGCCCGGATGCGGTGGACACCGCCATAACGCAGCTGCTGTTCACCTGCAAGTGCCAGTTTGAGAAAATCCTCAAAGCTACTGACCGTTCATTCAGGGGCTATTGTCCCTGCTCTTGAATACAGCTTCTGGTCCAGGCAGCCCTCCATGCAACGAAATACCCACATCTATCGCATCGAACCAGTACGGCCGAACGAAGGTAGTCCGGAATGGTAGAGGCGTCGCCGGGTTGGGATGTGGGAACAGCAGCACCTCAGCAGGTGATATGATGTGTCCAGTCGAAGGTTGCTCAACCCACCTGGCCATGAGGGGTCCGCGATGACCGGCAAGACGACAACACTCACACAGCAGATGGGAGAGCTCCAACGCTTCCCGGACTATCCGCCGCGGGACGATATGCAGAACTGGCTCCACCTCTACGAACCCTCGATAGTGACCTCCCTTGCGATTCACTTCGCGGACGACCCAGGCGTCACGGTGGCGAGCGAGGTCCCGGTGGGACCCGGCCTGCCCGTGCGCGATGACGCGCGGATACCGGACCTGATGGTCGTGCGCGGCGGCGACCGGGAGTTGATGGAGGAGCAGCGGGGGTATGCGATAGACCGGCAGGGTAAGGCTCCGGACTTCGTGCTCGAGGTTGCGTCGCCTTCGACCGGGAGAGCGGACTACACGGACAAGCGTCGGGACTATGAGCGCTATGGCGTGGGCGAATACTGGCGCTTCGATCCGAGTGGTGGCGAGTACCACGATGCGGCGCTTGCCGCGGATCGGCTGGTGGACGGCACGTATGAGCCGATAGCCATCGACGTTCTGGACGAAGGACGTCTTCGCGGGTACAGCGAGGTGCTGGGGCTGTACGTGTGCTGGGAGGAGGGGATGCTGCGGTTCTTCGACCCAATGACGGAGAGCTACCTTCGGTCCCATGAGGAAGACGCAGGTCGCGCTGAGATTGGCGAGGCCCGTGCTCAGGAAGAAGCGGCAGCTCGCGGGAGAGCGGAAGCCCGCGCTGGAACCGCCGAGGTCCGCGCCGAGACTGCCGAGGCCCGCGCTGCCGAGCTGGAGGCGGAGCTTCGCCGGCTGCGAAGTGAGTAGCGGCTTAAACGCAGTGGCGCCGTGATTTCCCGGATCGCCGTTCTTTTCAGTAGCCCGCATGCCGTAACCACCTGATACCCGTGCAAGAAAATACGGTATTTTCTTGCATCTGAGACCATCCCCGGTAGCTGAGCCCCTCCTTAAACTGGACGAGAAGGCACACATTTCAAGAATCGCTCGGAGAACTTCTTGCACGGGAGCGGCAGCACCATGACAATCCAGGCGGTGGCCCGGAGACGACGTCCGCGGGGCACACACCCGAAGAGGTCCGACAACTCGGCGCAGCCGAGAAAACTCCCAGAGTACCCGGAGGCCCACGAGGTCGAGGCGATCGTCAGGGTCTCGGACAACCCCAGGGCCAAACTGCTGATGCTCGAGCAGTGGAGGGCCGGACTGCGCATCGCTGAGGCGCTGGCGCTCGAGGTCGCCGACCTCTCACTCGATGCCGAGCCACCGACACTGAGGGTTCGAGCCGGCAAAGGCAATAGGTCCAGGGTCGTACCGATGCACCGCGAGCTGCAGACGGCGCTGAAATCGGCCCTTTCCTATGGAAGCATCAGCCAGGGGAAACTCGTCGATGTCTACCCGTCGACGGCGTGGCGCTGGGTTCGGGCGGCGGACAGAAGGGCCGAGGAGCTGGGCGCGATCGTGCCAGGGCGCAAGATCGGCACACACACCCTCCGGCACAGCTACGCGCGCCACCTGCTGCTGAACGGCATCCAGATCAACTACCTGAGCCGCTGGCTGGGGCACTCGTCGATCCAGACCACGCTCATCTACCTGGAGCTGGTGCCGGACCCGTCGGGGAGTCTTGACCGGGTGCCGTGAACACGTGGGGATGATCCGTGGTCTGGATCTATTCAGTCCTCTATTACACCGCTCGACGGGGCGCTACTCCTACCAGCAACGGCTCTATTCACTTCACATGAAGTAGCCGCGGCGTCTTCGTTGCGGTCTGAGTTCATTGCATCCTGATACAAATTGCGCGACGCCAAGCAGTAACAGCACAAAGCCAAGCGGGGGCGCATACCCACTTCCTGAAATCATCCCTGCTAGACCCCAGATCACAAAAACATTCCGTACAGTATCGCTGTCATCTAACCCCGAATCCACCGAACGGGGTGGTGGGGGTGGCGGACCGGGAGATAAGGGACATGGAGGCGCGATTGTCCGGTAGATTTTGGACAGTTGGTGCCGGAGAGCGGTTGGCTACGGTCATGTGGAGCTCCCCACCGCGGGACAGGACACAGCAGAAGACGCTCACTGGCCGGTCTGGCGCGA
>JAKZVY010000048.1:0-4525 GCA_047515825.1 Dehalococcoidia bacterium | reverse complement strand
CGTACGGCACCGACAAACCGGACCTTCGCTTTGGGCTGAAGATGTCGGACATGTCCGACATCGCCGCGAGCACGAACTTCCGCGTATTCACGTCTGCCGTGCAAAGCGGCGGGATCGTCAAGGGGTTCAACGCGCCCGGGTGCGCGACCTACTCCCGGCGTCAGACGGACGAGCTCATCGAGTTCGTCAAGGCCTGGGGCGCGCGGGGACTCGTCACGATAGCCCTGATTGGCGAAGGCTCGATTGATGACCTGACCGAAGGCCAGATAAGGTCCGCGGCGGCGCGCTTCCTGACGGTCGAACAGGTCAAGGACATGGCGCGGCGGACCGGCGCGGCGGTCGGCGACTTGATCCTTATCGTCGCTGGGCCTGAGAAGACCACCAACCAGGCCCTCAGCAACCTCCGTCACGAGATGGGCCAACGGCTGGAGATGGCCGATCCGAACACGGTCGCCTTCGCGTTCGTTACCGACTTTCCCCTGTTCGAGTGGGATGAGAAACAGGGCAGGTGGGACGCGATGCACCATCCATTCTCTATGCCCAAAAGCGGCACTGAGCAGTTTATCGAGACGGATCCCACAAAAGTGATCGGACGCCTCTACGACCTAGTAGCCAACGGGAACGAGCTGGCCAGCGGCAGCATCCGAATTCATAGCCGGGAGCTTCAGGAGCAGGTGTTCAAGGTGCTGGGATACACGCCGGACGAAGTGGAGCGGCGTTTCGGGCAGCTTCTCACGGCATTCGAGTACGGCACACCTCCTCACGGTGGTATAGCGCCTGGGATCGACAGGCTGGTGATGGTTCTCACCGGCATGGACAACATCCGCGATGTAATCGCGTTCCCAAAGACTCAGACTGGGGTCGATCCATTGTTCGGAGCGCCGGGTACGGTAGATCAATCACAGTTGGACGAGCTGGGCCTGAGCGTAACGTCCGGCCACTCCCGGCACGGTCTGTCCAACGTCGGTTAGTCCGATAGGGTATACCCGTCCCGAACAGGCTGGCGTATCTACAGTTACCTGAGCCTGGGACGACTCGGCAGACCGGAATCGCGCGAGTGTGGCTGGACACAACCACATTGTGCACTTCGCTTGTGTTATCATTGTGACGAATTTTTCAATCTTGCGAGGGTGTGCTGTTGGCTCCCATCAGTGAAGCGGAGAAAGAGCGGCTCCTCAACGCCATCCACAATCAGCGGAGGCCCACCGTAACCGTTCTGTCGTCGCTGTTGGCCGCACAGGATGAGTTGGGGTACATCCCGGACGAAGCCATCAAGGAGGTTGCGGTCTTCAATGACGAGACGATCAACGAGGTCTGGGGCGTAGCCTCTTTCTACACCAACTTCAGGTTCACTCCACCCGGTCAGCACAATGTCGAAGTCTGCTGGGGCCCCACTTGCCACCTGATGGGTGCGACCCAGATTCTGAAACGGATCATGGACCAGCTCGGACTCGAAGACGAGGGAGAGACCGGGGACAACCGCATATCGTTCAAGTTCAATACGTGCCTCGGAGCCTGCTCAAACGCCCCTGTGATGAGCGTGGACCACCACCTGATCGGGCGTCTGACACCGGACTCGGCAGCAGAGAGGGTCCGCCAAGTACAGAGCGCGCAAGCCTAGCGCACTGAACCGGACACATCACCGATACATGCCCAGTTACCAAGAGATCAAGAGCGCCGCCGATGACCGGTGGCAGCACCTCGAAGGGGGGCCAAACCCCTGGATTCGGATCGGCACCGCAATGTGTGGGCAGTCGTCGGGCGCTCTCGAAGTCATTGCCGCCCTCCATGCTGAGCTAGACCGCCTGGGAATCACGGCCCACGTCGACGAAGTCGGCTGCTTAGGCATCTGCTACGCCGAGCCGTTGGTGGATGTTCTCAGACCTGGGACCTCGTCGCGGCTGTTCTTCGGCAAGGTGACGCCTGAAGACGTCCCTGAGATCGTCTCCTCGTACATTGCCGAGGGTCAGGTTGGGACTGATAAGGCGCTTGGCTACCTGGGCGAAGAGCCGATAGACGGCGTGCCAGACCTGTCTGAGTTGCCGGGCATCAAGCTACAGAACCGCATAGCCCTCAGAAACGCCGGCCATATCGCGCCGGGAGACATCTACCAGTACGTCGCCAATGGCGGATACTCAGGCATTCACAAGGCGCTGACCGAGATGGAGCCGGACGACGTTATCAAGGCGATGTCCGACTCCGGACTTCGCGGACGCGGCGGCGCGGCGTTTCCGACCGGCATCAAGTGGAGCTTCATGGTACGGTCGCCCGGTCCGCCCAAGTACATGCTGTGCAACTGTGAAGAGGGCGACCCGGGAGCTTACAACGACAAGGGAATCCTGGAAAGCGACCCACACACCCTGCTCGAAGGGCTGATGATCGGCGGGTACGCGACCCGTGCCACTAACGGCATAGTGTTCATCCGGCACGGCCACGACGGCCCTATAGACCGCACCGAAGAGGCCATCAAGCAGGCGTACGAGGCCGGCATCCTCGGCAAGGACATCTTCGGCACCGGGTTCGACTTTGACATCGAGGTTGCGCTGACCGGCGAGTCCTACGTGGCGGGCGAAGAGACCGCGTTGATGGAGGCCATCGAGGGCAAACGGTCCCAACCCAGGTTCCGGCCCCCGTTCCCTGCCGCCTACGGAGTCTGGGGCTATCCATCCACCATCAACAACGTCAAGACGTACTCATACGCTCCTCAGATCATCTCCCGCGGTGCCGAGTGGTTCAGCTCGATCGGAGTCAACCGGAGCACAGGCACGGCAATAATATGCCTGAGCGGCAACGTCGCGTATCCCGGCCTCTACGAGGTTCCGATGGGCCTGACACTGGGAGAGGTCATAGACGACATCGGTGGCGGAGTTCCGAATGGCAAACGACTCAAGCTGCTCCAGACCGGCGGGCCTCTTGGCGGGGTTCTCAACGCCCAGAGCATGTCCGTGCATTTGGACTTCGACGAGATGCGAGACGCCGGAGCGATACTCGGCTCTGGCGGAATCATCGTCGGCGACGAGGATGTGTGCGCCGTCGATCTGACGCGGGTTCTCGTAGCGTTTTGCCAATTCGAGTCCTGCGGAAAGTGCTTCCCATGCCGCCTAGGCATGGAGCACCTGCTGGAGATCACTGAGCGCATCGCACGATGCGAGAGCCGCCCCGGCGATCTCGATCTGATGCGGTCAGTTGGAACGACGATGGAAGCCAGCTCCCTGTGCGGCCATGGCCAGCTTGGATTCGGTCCTATACGGTCGGCACTCACGCACTTCGAGGCGGACTTTATCTCCCACATAGAGCATGGGAGATGTCCGACCGGTAGCTGCCTCGGGCCGCAGATAGCCCCAAAGAACACGAGACCGTACGCTCACGACTTTGTTCCCGGAGGTCAGAATGGCTGATGACATCAAGATAAGCGTCGACGGTCAGGAGATACCGGCGCAGCCTGGGCAAATGATCATCCAGGCGGCTATGGAAGCCGGACTGTACATACCCTATCTCTGCTACTACCCTGGCATGAAGCCATTCGGGGCGTGCCGTATGTGTGTAGTGACCGCTGAAGCCCCCGGGCCGGACGGCAGCTACAGGGCACTGCCCGGATCTCCGGCCTCCTGCACAACTCCGGTTTCGCCCGGGATGCGCGTGACCTCCAACAGCAGTGAGCTCCAGGGACTGCGGCGCGGCATCATGGATATGCTCCTGTCCGAGCACCCCCACGGCTGCCTGACCTGCCACCGGATAGAGTTGTGCGGGCCAGCCGACATCTGCCTGCGCCATGTCTCGGTCAATGACCGGTGCGTCACCTGCCCAAAGAACGAACGCTGCGAGTTGAAGGACACCGTGCGGTATCTGGAAATGGAGATGGATACCCCGCTGACCTACAATAATCGTCACCTTCCTCTGGCTGTCCAAGACCCCTACTGGGACATGGACATGAACTTGTGCATCGTGTGCGCGCGGTGCGTCAGGGTATGCGACGAAGTACGCGGCGACTCCGCGCTGTCCCTCCAGGTGCGTTCTGCCAAGAGCATCATCGGCACGTCGCAGGGAACGAGCCTACTAGAGTCTGGGTGTGAGTTTTGCGGAGCCTGTATCGACGTATGCCCCACCGGCGCCCTCGTTGAGCGAGACTACAAGTGGGACAAAGCGGTAGAAACAGTGAACACCATCTGCCCGCACTGCCCCGTCGGCTGCGAGATGAACCTGGAAGTAAACAAGCGCAACCGGCTCATCAGGTCGATTCCAGAGCGCCACGCCGCCGCCAACCGGGGTCAGGGATGCTTCAAGGGCAAGTTCGGCATGGAGTTTGTGAACCGACGAGACCGGATCACCACCCCTCTGGTGCGTCGAAACGGCGAGTTGCGGGAGTCCACTTGGCCCGAGGCGCTCGACCTGATAGCTGAGAAGTTGGAAGATTACAAAGACGGTCAGTACGCTCTGGTCGCCTCACCGAGAGCGACCAACGAGGATGCGTACATCGCGCAGAAGTTCGCGCGAACCGTCATGCGGACCAACAATGTAGATGTGG
>JAKZVY010000047.1:0-3454 GCA_047515825.1 Dehalococcoidia bacterium | reverse complement strand
TCCACATCCTCCTCCAGCAGATACCCCTCCGACACCAACTCCTCGGCGGCCTGCCGCACTCGCTCCACGTAGTCATCCCTCGATTCGTACCTCTCCTCGATTGACCGCCGTGGGTCGCCTGCGGCTTCTCTTTCATCCTTAGTCTGGTGGAAGGGTAGGGTCCACCCCGCTAGCCCGCCCGTTATCCCGATAACGAGGCCCGGGTTGCCGTTGTCTGGATGCCGCAGGTTCCAGCCCGTGTTGGTCGCCAGCGGAACGCTGATCGACGGCAGACGGATCCCGCCGACCTCGTTTCCGTCTTCATCGACGTCGGACACTATCGCCGGGTACTCCTCGCCCTGTTCCGCAGGCAGCTTCACCGTCTGACCCAGGTTCGTCTCGTTTCCGTAGTCCAACCGCATCGCCCGCGTGACCTCCGGCGGGAACGCTACGCTTGGGATGCGCTCGAACTTTTCTCTCAGTGTGCCTGACTCCACGCCGGTGCCGTCGTCTAGGCTCGGGTGCCGCGAGGCGGGAGCGGGTGTATTGTCCCTTACCCACCGATCCAGATTCGTGAGCTGAGCGCGCTGGAGCGGCGAGTCGTCCACCGCGTTGTATGGAAGCTGGCCCTTCAGCCCGTCCATCGTGCGCACCGTCTGGGGAGGAAACACACCCGACCCGTGCATGGTGCCCGCGAAGTGATACCGCCGGACGTTCTCGGACTCCTCCGCGTCGCGCATCGCGCCGAAGTCGGTGTGTATCAGCGCTGCGTCACCCCGCCAGTACTCGGCAGACGTGTTTGTGAACATGATCTTTGGAACGCTGCCGCTCTCCTCCATCCGCGCCAGCAGCGAGCCGCTGCCGCCCGTCACCGGGTCAGTGACCTCTGTATCCGCGAACGGGAACAGCTCTGGTATGATGTAGCACACGTCTTTCGAGGGCTGGCCGAAGCGGAGGTTGAACTCGCCCCTCATGCCGCCCGCGACGTGCGGGATGATACCGTCGAGCGCCATGCGGCCCTGCTCGTCGTTGTTCATGCCATAGTAGATGTAAGTCCGCAGAAACCGCCCACTCTGGGACGCTCCAAATGCGTGCGCGTAGTCTATGCTGCCCGCGCACGGATTGCCGTCGGACTCGTATTTGAGGAAGGACATGACGTCCCGCACCGACGCCATCCCAAGTCCGACTATCACGCTCCCCGTGGTGGTATACACAAGCTGGTAAATCCGACCCGGCTCGAATCCGCCTCTCAGATAGACGTGATTGAGATCCGGCTCGACCTGCTCGTCCTCCACTCGCACGAACTGGAACCGGTCTCTCGCGATCTCGGTCGCTGGGCCGTTCGGATGGTCCCTCACCGTGAGACTGGCCCCTGGTTCGTTGGGGTCGGTCGGAGGATGGGGATTGTGATTCCGGTCGGCTAGGTAGAAGACATTGACGCGTTCGTTGCTCTGAAACTGGTGCAGTATCCGCGCCGTCAGCGGACTCCCACCCGCCCCCAGCGCCTGCGGAGCGTCGAGTCCTGTCAGGTGCGGATCATCCGGCACGTCCGCCTGCCACCCGCACCACACCACCGTGTAACCCTCCCTCATCAGGAAGCCGTTACCCGGATCGAGCGGCGCCCCCGGATCCATCGCTCTTGGCGAGCTGTTGAAGCCGAGGATCGTCTTGCGTCCGCGGTTCACCACGTCGAACACCATGCTGCCCCGACCCCGATCGGGGTACTCTGGCTGGAGCATCTCGAAGTCGGCTGAGAATAGCACACGGCCATTCGAGTCGCGCGGAGCCAGCTCGATGTCGGTGATCGGCCGGTTGCTCGGATGCTCCGGGTCCACTGAGAAGTAGGCTCGCCCTTTGAGGTGAATGTACGGCCCAACGTCCCCGAACGACTGCCCTCCGGCAAACGGCCCTGTGCTGGCAATATCGAGCTCGGTTACTGGCATATCGAAAATCTCCTCATCCGCAACGGTGTATTGGTATCTCAGTGTGTCCTACTGTCAGCGCAGCCTCCAGCCCGAGCCGGGGCTGGAGAGGGCTCAGAAGGGATTGACGACGACTACCCCGTTGTAAGCCTGGCCGGGGTTTAGGTCTTCGGAGAGTATTCGCGTGCAACCGGCGCTCTCAGCGGCGACGACGATCAGAGCGTCCCAGTACGAAATCCCGTACCGTCTCTGTGTGCTGATTGCCCGTCGGACCAAGGCCAGATCGAGCGACACCACTGACAGCGTACTGATCAAGTCCACCGCCGCTTGCGCATCATCAGCCGAGAGTGGATTCTGAATCTTGCGGGTTACTGTCGTGAAGAACTCGCCCAGAACCTGTGCTGAAATTACAGCAGTCTCGTTTCCGATACCCGTCTTCAGTAGCTCCTGCGCCCGCAACTGTTTGATCGGATCGCGATTATCATACCTGTACACCAACACGTTCGTGTCGATGAACGTCCTGTCGGTCATGGAGGTCATCTCTGTCGGAGCACTTTCCGGTCATAGAGATCCTCCCTCGTCCAGGTTCGAGGTCCCATGTCACGACTCAATCTGGCATAGGACTCCTCTAGCCTGGCAATCTGTTCCTTCCGATCAACGGCGTCGCTGTTGGCGACAGACGTCAGGTAGTCTCTGACCATCGCCGTCAGGGTCGTATCCTTTTCCAAGGCTATCCTGCGTACCTTCTTCACGATCTCTTCGTCGATGCCCAAGGTGATGTTCATGTCGGCCTCCAATCGTAGCAATCGAGCGCAACCCATAATAAGGGTCATGCTCTTGGAGGGTCAAGCCCTACGACCTGATTCATCGAATCCTCTGAACAACCCCCGCCTCCGTCGCCACCAAAATAGACGTCTCGTCCACTGCCGTCACCGCGCTCACCGGACCTCCGACAGGGAGTTCCCAGTTGACTTCGCCGGATGATTCAGCGACGCCGTACAAAAGACGCCTTGCTATGAAAATAGAAGGCAAACCCACACCGTCATTCCCACTGTCGCGGGAATACACAGGGATGGAAGGGGTGGACTCAGCCATTTTCATCTCTCTTACGTGGCCTGACAAGGCCATAGTGATTCCGAGCGGAGCGAGGAATCTAAAGCCCTCGACCCAAGACCAGATAGCCAGCATCACCTCTACACCATCACCAACCACAATTCAAAAACACCCCTTGACAGCCCCAGACCGCATGCTCTAAACTAACGTTCATGCAGCCGGAAACTCAAACAGGCACCATCAACCCCGTCTTCGCCGGATACGCCGCCCAGCAGCTACAGGAAGCCACCGGCGGAATAGACCGCGTCTTCGACAACCTCCTCGAAATCGCCAGGGGCAACGACCCTTCAGCCAACGGATACGACCGGCTCAGGGCCACCAAGGTCCTCTACGACAGAGGCTTCGGCAAAGTCACCAAAACCCAGCCCCGCACTCCGAAACCGGAGTCGGAACGACCCACAGAATCAGAGGAATCAAACAATTCCACCAATCACAGTTCA
>JAKZVY010000046.1:0-6572 GCA_047515825.1 Dehalococcoidia bacterium | reverse complement strand
CATCTGCACACCCTCCCGATCCACCATCATGACCGGGACATGGCCCCACACCAACGGGTGCATCAAGAACAACTCTCCCCTGGATCCCTCCATCCCGACCATCGCTGACTTGCTTCCGGACGAGTACCATACGGCCTACTTCGGCAAGTGGCACCTCGGCAACGAAGTTATCCGCCGACACGACTTCGACGAGTGGGTCAGCATCGAGGACTACTACCGCAGGTACTACTCCGACCCCAGGCACCTCGACGTGCTGAGCGACCATCACCGTTTTCTGACCGACAGGGGAATCGAGCCCGACGATGAGTCAGTAGGGGCTGCGGTGTTTTCACGCGAGTTAGCCGCCTCTCTGCCGGAGGAGCTCACCAAGGCGAGCTTCCTATCGACCCGCGCCGCGGACTTCATCCGGGCCAACAGCCACCGCCCCTTCGCGTTGTATCTGAACTTCCTGGAGCCGCACCCACCGTACGACGGGCCTCTGAACGACATGTACAACCCCAGCTCGATTCCGGTCAGCCCCACATTCATGAAAGACCCGCCGCCGAACGCCGGCCCCATCGCCCTGATGCGGTCCAAGGCGTCGCTGCTGGGAGACGGTATGGACGACGACCCGGCTGGCCCGTACGACGAACTGTATTGGCGGTCGCTCATCGCGCGGTACTGGGGCAACGTGACCCTGATGGATCGTGCGGTGGGCCGCATCCTCAGCGTGTTGGACGAGGCTGGGATCGCAGACCGCACGATCGTCGTGTTCACCAGCGAACACGGCGACCAGCTCGGCGAGCACAACGTCATCGGGAAGGCCGTATTCTACGAGCAGTCGGTCAGAGTGCCCCTGCTTATGCGGGTTCCCTGGCTGACGAGATCGCAGACCCGCATAGAGGGTCGATACAGCCACATAGACACCGTGCCGACACTCCTCGACCTAGTCGGAGCGACGCTCCCAGATCACCTGCAGGGTCAAAGCCGCCTGACCGTGCTCACGGGCGAGCACACCTTAGACAGCAGCGACGTCGTCATCGACTGGACAGGTTTCGCTGTGGCGCCGATGGACGGCTTCCCTGAGCTGGACCGCGTACAGAACACCCAACACCGCGCTCTGATCTCCTCCGACGGCTGGAAGCTGATTCTCGGACAGGAGATGCGCGGCGAGTTGTACGATCTGAACAGTGACCCATTCGAGGAGACCAACTTATTCGACGAGCCGCGGAGCCGTCCGCGCATCAGGGACATGATGCGTCGCCTCGAGGCGTGGCAGTTTGAGAACGGGGATACGCTAGATCTATCCGGTGTTCTATGACCGGGTCCCCAGCCCTATATCTGCCTGAGCCGAGGGTCGAGCTTGTCCCTCAGCCAATCGCCGCAGAAGTTCATGGAGAACACGACCAGCAAAATCGCCACTCCGGGGAAGAAGGAGATCCACCAGGCCGTGGATATGTAGTCACGGCCTCCGGCCACGATGTTTCCCCACGAAGGTTGAGGCGGTGGGATTCCGACCCCCAGAAAGCTCAGCACCGACTCGGTCAAAATCAGGAACCCGACCTGTAGGGATGAGAGTACCAACACGGTCGGAAACACGCCGGGCAGGATGTGCCGGAAGGCGATCCTGAATCCTGAGGCTCCGGCCACCTGTGCCAGCGCCACGTAGTCCGCCTCTTTTAGCTGAAGAGCTTCCGCACGAACCTGTCTGGCAAAGGGCGGCCACGTGAAGATAGACAACAGAATTATCACCAGCCAAAGGCTGGGGCCCCACACGACAGACGACACGAGCGCGATCACGATAAACGGCATCGCGAACGCGAAGTCCGCCAGGCGCATGAACACCTCGTCCACCACGCCGCCCAGATATCCCGACGCTAGACCCACCACGGTTCCCACGCCCGCGCCTGCCAGCAGCACGGCCGCCGCCACCTGGAACGACACTCGTCCGCCGTGAATGGTGCGGCTGAGAATATCCCTTCCAATGTGGTCTGTTCCAAAAATGTACTCCGATGACCCTTCAGCCGTCCAAGCGGGCGGAAGCGTTCTGGCGCGGAGATTTCCATCCAGCGGGTCGTAGGGCGCGACCAACGGGGCGAAGATGGCAGACAGCAGCAATATGAGTATCACCGCAACGGGTATGATGGGCCAGCGCCCGATAACGTGATACACCTTGACCACCGCGTCCAGCGGACCGGCGACGGTCTTCGCTGAGTCGAGGCTAGCCATATCGAATCCTCGGGTCCAGGAAACCGTAGCAGATGTCCGCGATAAAGCTGAAGAAGAGGAAGATCACCCCGAACACCAGCGCCAGTCCGGTTATCATGGGGAAGTCGGTGTTGAGAGCCGCCTCGACCGCGAGCCTGCCGATTCCGGGCCACGCGAACACGGTCTCCACCACCACGCTGCCTGTCAGGAAGTTCGCGAGCATTATCACCGTGTAAGTCACCGGCGCTATGAGCGCGTTTCTGAAAGCATGGAGCCAGATTATTCGCAGCGAGCTGGCCCCTTTTGCCCTGGCCAGCTTCACGTACTCGCTGTCCAGCACCTCCAGCATCGACGAGCGTATCAGACGCAGCAGGCCCGCGGTGGGGTACAATCCGAGAACGGTGACCGGCAGGACGTAGTGCGACCAGTCGCCCCTTCTTGACGTCGGCAGCAGTTCGAGCTCCACGCTGAAGACGTATATGAGCACCAACCCCAGCCAGAAGGCCGGGACGGACTGCCCCAGAAGTGCGAAACTCCGTCCCAGGTTGTCCAAGACCGTGGCCCTCTTCACCGCCGACAACACGCCGAGGGGTATGCCCAGTACTACCGACACGACGATGGCGACCCCCGAGAGCTGGAGCGTGGCGGGCAGCTTCTCCAAGATGTCGTCCAGCGAGTTCCGCTTGGTCACGAACGATTCGCCGAAGTCGCCCCTGACAGCCCTGCCCAGCCACAGTCCGTACTGGACGACCAGCGGCTTGTTAATTCCCAGCGCCTCTCCCTGCGCCTCCCACTCCTCGACGGTGTACTTCTTGTAGGGGCTGATAAAAAGGTAGCGAGGGTCTCCCGTCGCGTGCGACAAGCCGAACACGATCATCGTGAGGCCCACCAGCACCAGCGCCGTCGCGGCCAGTCTGCGTAAAATCAGTCGTCGCAAAGATTCGTCCTCGAATGCGGCGCGCCCGTGATGTATCAAGGGGCGGGTTTGAAACCCGCCCCTACAGTGCGCTATATCGCGGCGTCGGTCACGGAACGGATGTGAAACCCGCCCCTAATTCGCGGTGCCGGTCAAAACGAAATGGTGTTACTCCGACAAGATCACGCTCGCCGGGTGGTTGAACCTGTTTCCATAGTATGGCTGCCACTGCTGGACTCGAGGAGTGTACACGTAGTGAGGCTTCAGGTTGACCACTCCGATGTTGGTCATCCAATGCTGGATGTAGTCCTGCATGAAGATGTTGTTGGCTATGCGCTGATTCACGTCCTTCTCGAAGTTGTTCTGGAATCCAACGTCGCATATCTCGTTGGGCAGCGCGACACCCATTATGTGTCCCGGCCACGCGCAGTAGTACTGAGCGATGGACCGCCCGGCGGGAACTCCCCAGCCGTGGTGCCACGGGATGTTCATCTCGTGGGTCACCGTTTCCGGACGCCGAGTTGGGTACGGAGTCCTGTCGAGGGTGACATCAAGGTCTAGATGCTCCCGCCACATCAGCGCGACCGCATCCATAACCTCGGGGTTCCAAGTCTGCGGGTAGGAGTTAGTTGACCAGAACTCCAGTGAGAACCCGTCGCCCTGGCCCGCCTCGGTCATGTACTGCTTCGCCATTTCGGGATCGTACGGGACGAACCACTCATCCTTCCAGTACGGCGTGCCCTGACCGAACTGCGTGTGGAAGGCGATGTAAACGGGCTCGCTGAACCCATTCATCACAGTATCCACGATCAGGTCGCGGTCGATTGCCATCGCCATCGCCCAGCGGACCTTCCGCGCCTTCTCCATGCTCTCATCGTCGCCATATTTGCCGATCCAGGGATGATCGGCATCCGGCGTGTATCCGGGCCGGGGGTTGTTTTTCCAGTCCTGCTCACCCTCCGGGCATTCGGAACAGAATTCGGCCCAGTAGTTCCCGGACACATTTATGACCTGTGGCCACGCAGATTGAAATGAGATTCCGGTACCGCCAGTAGATTCGACTATTTCGGGCAGAGTGGGGACGGACACCGGAGCGATGTCGACCTCGCCCGTGCGCAGCGCCGCTTCCCTAACTGACAATTCCGGTATATCGACAACATGCACCGTATGGACGTAAGGCGTGTACTTCCAGTGAGAGCCGGTCCACTCCATGACGGCCTCGTCGTTGGCGACCCATTTCGTCGCCTTGTAGGGGCCGGTGCCTATCGGCGTGGTCATGAACTCGTCCTCACCGAGGGTCTCGTAGCAGCTCTTGCAGACCATCCCGTAGGTGTTGTCCCAGCCAAAGCCGCCGTGGTACACGCCCCAGGTTGTGTTGAATTCGCCATCTGCGACGTTCATTACGGCCGTGTGCGGGCCAGTCACTTCCCAGCCGAGCCTGTGGCCTTTGGTCAACTGGTCTCCGGCGTTGCCAACCGACCCATCCTCGAAGGAGTTGTTGTACGTCCACACCACGTCCTCGGCCGTGAGCCTGCCCCAGTTGTCGTGCCAGACTACGTCATCTCGAATCGAGAAGGTGATACTGGTGAGGTCGTGCGCGACGACCCAGGACCGTGCCAGCTGCGGCTCGTAGAGCACCTCGGACGGGATTACGCCAGGGTCCGTAAGCTGTGGATTGATAATTCCCTCATAGACCTGCCAGGCCACGCCGACGCCTCCAACGCTCCCGGAGGCGTCCTTGGACTGTAGCTGAGTCAGTCCAGGCACCACCTCCGCCACGCGCAGAGTACCCTTCGGCTCGCGCATCACTTCCACCGTCTTGACCACCTCTACGGTAACGGTCTCGCCGGGGACTTCGACGGTCTTGATCACCTCCACCGTCTTGACGACCTCTTTCTCAACCACGACGGTCTCGCCGGGGACTTCGACGGTTTTCACCACCTCTTTCTCAACCACGACCGTCTCACCGGGGACCATTACCTCTTTGACGACCTCTACGGTAACGGTCTCGCCGGGCACCTCTACTGTCTCAGTTACCACTTTTTCCACCACGACGGTCTCACCGGGCACCTGTATCTCCCTGATCACCTCCTCCTTCACCACCACGGTCTCGCCGGGGACCATTACCTCTTTGACCACCTCTTTGACGACTGTCTCGCCTGGGACTTCTACTCTCTCAGTTACCACTTTCTCGACGACCACGGTCTCGCCGGGGACCTCTACCGTTTCGGTACAGGCAACGGCTAGAACCAGAAGAATCGACGCGCCAACGACCAGGATCACTCGTCCCAGCCCAGAATCCATTTTCATCTCGCAGCCTCCTTACCAACTGTCAGGATGATCTACAAATCAGAACATGCCCGGTGTCTCCGAGCGGGGGTAATTCTGTCACACACCATTTCCGCATGTTAATACGAAATCGGCGAGAAGCCTGCCCTTAGGCTGGGAGTGCTCAATCCTTATCTCTACCTGAGAGGCCGACTTTTTTCACGCTTGTTCAAAACTGAGTACGTGTGAGCGACCGGGGCCTTTCTCTTGTCCAGAAAACCGCCTAGCGTCATTCCCGCGCAGGCGAGAATCCAAGTGGGTGGTTGGGTATGCCCTTTCCGCAGTGAGCCAACTTTGGAAAAGCCTTGGTGAGCGAGCATAAGGGGTTGACATTTATATATCGTAGCACGATATAGCTAGGGTGGGTTTGAAGGCGATCAAGATGGTCTCTTGAAAGGAGGTGTTTGACATTGACGAATCGCAGCCCTTCGGATCTGCTTCCTCTCCCAGTCTCTCAGTTGCATATCCTGTTGGCCTTGGCTACTGGGGATAGGCATGGTTACGCAATCATGAGAGACGTCGAGGTCCTTACCGAAGGGGCGGTCACGGTGGGCCCGGGTACGTTGTACGGCGCTGTCAAGCAGATGCTGAAGGCTGAGCTGATCGAGGAGAGCGACGAACGGCCAGACCCTGAACTGGACGACGAACGTCGCCGATACTACCGGCTCACCGGACTGGGTGGGCGTGTGCTCGATGCTGAGGTCACCCGAATGGAGCAACTCGCTCGCACCGCCAGGATGAGACAGGCGGCTGCCATGCGGAGGCCGGGTGCCTGACTTGCTCTCCGAAAGGGTGTACCGCAGGCTGCTCGTGGTCTATCCAACGGAATATCGGCGAGAATACGGAGAGCTAATGGCCCCAACTGTTTTGGGATCGGATGCGTCGCGACCGCAGTGGCTTCCGAGGGCTGATTGTCTGGATGCAGATGATCTTCGACCTCGTGGGCTTGCGCCTACCGACTCTTGTCTCCACATACAAAAGCCGCCTCACTACCACCTTCACCTACGGGACTGGTCTTAGAGGGTGTTTCCAAAGTCTTAGACTTGTATTAGACTTGATGTATGAGACGCAAACTATACCCCAGCGACCTTACCGACGAACAGTGGGACATTCTGCTTCCCTTACTCCCGCCAGCCAAGCC
>JAKZVY010000045.1:0-2548 GCA_047515825.1 Dehalococcoidia bacterium | reverse complement strand
TCTTTACTCTCTCGTTTCGGACCCTGGATTGGCTTGAGGGCGAAGATAAGATTCGACTCGCTGCTAGATTGCGTGAGCACTTCGTTGAAGATGGATTCGTCCTGACCGTCTTTCGTACGGCCGTTAACTATGCTCATTTCAACGAACACACCGAGAAGCGTCTCTTCTGGGACGAGTTGGTCGAGGTGTTCGGTGAAGGAATCGCAGACGCTGTAAACAGGCTCATCCGCTCATCTCTGTGCCGAAATCTATCGGAGGATGACCAAGACACGATCAAACTCGCGAAGGAATACGCTTCAGGCTGGCGTCCGAAAGCTTGGCACGAACGGTAGCGCGTCCACGCGGGCGACTATGAAACAGTAGCGTAGGTACCATATGCCTATGCGGTGGCGAGAGGACGGGCCCACTAAACTAGGGGTGCTGACTAGGCACCTCGTAGGGGATGATCGGTTGGAGCGTCGGTAGCCACCAAGAGCCTATGGCCGCAGGAGGCCTGTGCTCGGAACTGTACGGTCTGTAGGCACGGGCTTACACGTAGGCCGGTCAGCTAAGCTGTCTTAGGATCTTGATCCTCCAGACGGCCAGCGTGAACAGGAGCAGCATTACTCCTGCCGCAATCTGGGTCGCATGAGGCGCGCCGAGACGCTCCGCAAGGAATCCGGCGCCGAGACTCCCGAACGGGAACAGCCCCCACGTCAACATGTAGAGGCCCGCAACCCTTCCCCGGTATTCGTCTGAGACCTTGCTCTGAATGACCGCGCTGCTTACTGAGAAGAACGTCATCATCGCTGCGCTGATAATCATCAGGTTCAGGTAGGCGGTGTGGAAGAAGACATTGATCGAGAAAACCGCCGTTGCCAGTGTCAGAACGCTCATACTGACGAGCAATATGACGTTCTTCGCGCCTATGTCTCCCTTGGAGGCGAGGACGAAAGTGCCCAGCGTCGAGCCGGCTCCAACCGCGGACATCAGCAGCCCAAGTCCTTTTGCGTCGACGTGGAACACCTCCGCAGCGTAAACCGGCATGAGTCCCTGAATCGAGGGCATCACCAGTAGTGCGGGCATCGCGGTCAACGTGAACAGACCGATCAGGACAGGCTCGCCGAGAACGTAGCGGACTCCCTCACGCAGCTCGGAGAATACGGTTGGGAGGCGTAGCGAGGGCCTGTCTGACTTCGCCACTCGGAGGCACAGCGCAACGGAGATCGCGCAGATCTGAAGTGCGGCTTCCAGCGCCAGGGTCGGTCCCGGACCGGCGACCGCTATCAGCACGCCGCCGAGGGCCGGGGCCACCAGACGGGTCACGGAGAAGGCCATAGAGCTCAGCGCAAAGGCGTTGATGAGATTCTTTCTGGGCACGATGTTGGGGATGAGCGACATCCGCGCAGGATCGCTGACCACCCATGCCAGTCCCATGAAGAAGATGAAGGCGAAGATGTGCCAGGCTTCGAGGTTACCGGTCATGACGATCCCGGCAAACACCGTAGTCACAATGGCTTGATAGCCGTAGATGAACGCGAGCATCTTCCTCCGGTCGAAGTTGTCGACCAGAACGCCGCCCACGGGACCAGCAAGCAGTATCGGGAGTGCGTCAAGGCCCAGAGCGAGGCTAGTCCAGAAGGCCGACTGCGTGATTTCGTACGCCAGCCACCCGACAACTACCTGCTGCAACCAGTAGCCGGCCGATGAAAACGCCGTAGCCAGCCAGAGGAACACGTAGCTCCGGTAGCCGAACGAGTCGAATGTGTGGACCCGTACCGGCATGTGGACCGGTCTGATATGTGGGCGGCGGATGTGCGGACGGAATCGTCTTGGCGATGCCGGGGCCGAAATCGCGGAGGGCGCCTCGACGGCACCGGTGAGCTCCGCCGCGGGGGAGTCCGCCGCGATCATGCTCTTCACATCGGGGAGTACGGCAGGCGGCTCAGAACCCGGAATGGTGGACGGCTGACCGGCTACGTCCTGGCTCGAGGCCTCGGTCTGATCGGGCGGGGCGACGATGCTTGCCACATCAGCTTGGACGGTCGGGGCTCCAGAGTCGAAGGGCGATGCCGACTTGGGATATCCCGACGAGGTCTCGAAAGGCTCACGTCCGGCACTGCGGCGAGAATGGGACAACTCTCGTGCTTCCAAGGATTATGCTCTCCACGCAGAAGTTCAACCAGATTCGATCAAACGAGGTGGGGCGTAGAGAGCGATCCTTGAGTCGCGGTACGGCCTCTCACCAATGACTATTCTAACATATTCATGATTCCGGCTTCAGTATTTAGGGCTAATTTTCGTACGGATATCAGATGGCATTGCTCTGCCTGGCTCTTGGATCTAAACTCGACATGTTGTCAACTGTGGTTTACACTCATAGTATGTTCACCGTATATGAGAGTGCTACCTTCAAGCGATGGGTTCGTGGCCTGAGGGATCGAGCCGCAGTCGCTCGAATCAACGCCCGCCTGAGGAGCGTCTCAATGGGAAACTTGGGTGACGTCAGATCCGTGGAAATGGTGTATCTGAAATGCTCATCTACCATGGACCAGGTTATAGGCTCTAC
>JAKZVY010000044.1:0-9936 GCA_047515825.1 Dehalococcoidia bacterium | reverse complement strand
CACAGAAGGTGGAAAGTGGAGACGTTTCACAAGACACTCAAGTCCAACGCCGCACTTGCCAAGTCTCCGACGAAGACTGTTCGCACTCAGAGCAATCACTTCTTCATGGCGATCTACTCGGCAGCACGTCTGGAGTGGATGGGTGTGAGACATGGGCTGAATCACTTTGCATTGAGAACCCGGATATACCTGAAGGCTGTACGACATGCTTTCGAGGAGTTGCAACTCCTCAAGGCTGCGTAACGTCAGTCAGTAATCTGAGTCCATCGGCTGGAGATGAAGTCAATGTGGAGGTCAGGGTTCAGAACGTAGGCAGGGGGGCTCGGGACGATTCACTATCAGCCTGTACATTGACGGGGCAGACCAGCCTCATGGGAGCGAGAGAATCGGCTCTCTTGATCGAAACGCATCCACGTACATGGAATTCAAATGGCGGGCCGAAGAAGGCTGCCATAGATTCCATGTAGTCGTCGATGGAGCCAACGAAGTCCCCGAAGAGGATGAAGGTAACAACCGCTCTCAAGAGTTGGAGATATGCGTTGTCGCAAGTCCGTAGCTCCATCTCCCATAGTCCCACTTGTGGTAAGCTGAGAGCGAGACCAAACCAACCCGAAACGGTTGTCTACAAAGGCGGGAAGCCACGATGCAAGACGTATTCCACGAAGCGGTGAACCTGCTCGAAAAAGACGAGCAGATAGTGATGGCCACGGTTATCCGCACCAAGGGGTCCACACCACAGAAGCCGGGCGCGAAGCTGCTGGTGCGGAGTGACGGCACCGGTGTCGGCACCCTGGGCGGAGGATGCGTCGAGGGCGATATCTGGTACGCCGCCAGCCAGCTGATGAGACGCGGCGGGGACGCGCAGTATAGGGAGTACGAGCTCAACGAAGACCTCGCGGCCGAAGACGGTCTGGTCTGCGGCGGCACGATGTTCTTCCTGATAGACCCGGTCTACCGGCCTGAGCAGTACTTCGACTATGCAAAGGAGATCGACGACGCTTACGAGGGAGGGCCTTCGGTCGCGCTGGCGAACCTGATAAGACCTGCCGACGGGCGTGGCTCAATCGGCTCCAAGCTGTTCATTCGCGAAGACGGCTCGACCGAGGGATCGCTTGGCGATCTGGGGTTGGACCGCGACGCTGTCAAACGCGCGCGTAACCTGATGGCGATGGGCAGGAACGAGTATGTCATAACCGACGAGGGCGCGGAGTACTTCATAGAAGCGTACACGACGCCGCCCCAGCTTGTGATCTGCGGCGGTGGACATGTCTCAAGGGCGCTTGCCAGTCATGCCAAACCGCTTGGGTTCAGGTTGTTCATCACCGACGATCGTGAGGAGTTCGCCAACCCGCAGCGGTTCCCAGAGGCCGATATGGTCGTCGCGAAGAATCCTGAGGAAGCCTTCAAGGAGCTTCCTATCAACGCTAACACCTTCATTGTCGTTGCGACGCGCGGGCACAGGTTCGACAACGTCGCGCTCGCTGCCGCTGCCGACACGCCTGCCCGCTACGTGGGGCTGATGGGAAGCAAGCGCAAGACGATTCTCATCTACGAGGACCTCGTGCGAATGGGCCTCGACGAAGAACGGCTGCGCGAGATCAGGTCGCCGATCGGCCTCGACATACACGCGCGGACTCCCGAGGAGATCGCTGTCAGTATCATAGGCGAGATACTGATGTTCAGGCTCGGAGGCACCGGCCGGGAGATGAAGCTGGAGCAGCACCGCATAGACCGCATCATCGCCAAGGTGGAAACTGAGCAGCCCGCCGCCGCAGTCGCCGACTGATTTTTCTCCTTCCCTGCGGAAGTCTGTAATCCCTGAATGATCGCCGCTGTTCTGACAGCCGCCGGACTCAGCTCACGTATGGGCCGACCCAAGCCGCTGCTCCAATGGCGAGGCTCGACACTCGTCGAGCACCAGGTTTCCATCCTGCTGGAGGGCGGCGCATCTGAAGTGGTGGTGGTTCTCGGTCACAGGTCGGAAGACGTGGCCCCATACGTCGAGCGCACCGGTGCGAAGTTCGTAGTAAACGAGCAATACAGGGAAGGCCGCACCTCGTCCATCAAGGCGGGCCTCGAAGCCGTTTCCGAACAGACAGAGGGCATCGTTCTGCTCGGAGTCGACCAGCCGCGGACCGCACAGATCGTCCGGCGTGTGGTAGAGACGCATGTGGCAGCGGCAGCCCTGCTCACTTCGCCCAGGCTCGAAGGGCGGGGCGGACACCCACTGATGTTCTCGGCTCGCCTAATGCCAGAGCTCAAGATGATCTCGGAAGAGAACCAGGGTCTGCGGGAAGTGTTCGAGCGACACCGTGCTGAGATCACCGAAGTCCACTTCGACGACCCGATGGTCCGTCTGGACCTCAACACTCCGGGGGCCTATGAATCGGCGTATCAGACCTACGGCCATGTGTGAATGCGATACCTGACGCAATGACCTCCGATCTCATACGCGAAATGCGTTTGGCGCTTGCCGAAAACGGCGACAGCGAAAAGGCCGTGGTGATGCGCGCGTACACGAAGTCGGAGATGCCGTACAGAGGTGTGCAGACTCCGATCAGGCGCAAGCTGATCCGGGCCATCTTCAGAGATCACCCGATTTCTGAGCAGTCCGACTGGCGCGATGCCGTGCTGAAGCTGTGGCGCGATGCCGAGTATCGCGAAGAGCGCTACGCCGCCCTGGAGCTGGCCGGAGCCAGGCAATACGTCGATTTCCGCACTTTCGACACCCTGCCAATGTTCGAGGAGATGGTGGTGACCGGCGCATGGTGGGACTTCGTCGACGAGATAGCGACGCATCGTTTGTGGGAGCTGCTCGAACGATACCCGAGGGGAATGTCGCGCAGAATGAGATCGTGGAGTCGTGATCAGAATCTGTGGAAGCGCAGATCGTCGATCATCTGCCAGATAAATCGCAAGGACGAGACCGACCTCGACCTGCTATTCGATTGCATAGAGCCGAACCTGTCGCATCGCGACTTCTTCGTCCGCAAGGCAATTGGCTGGGCGCTCCGCGATCTGGCCTGGACAGACCTGGGCACGGTCGAGACCTACGTCGAGCTTCACTACGACCGGCTCAGCCCGCTGTCGCGCCGCGAAGCGCTAAAGAACGCAGAGAAGATCAGGGCAGGGAGTCGGAGGTAACTGACAGCTTACGGTTCGATGTGGTCGGGAACTAAATGGGTTGGTGACTGTCACCTCGCGCGGCCAGCCGTGCACCGGAGTAGCCGAGTATAGCACCTATGGCGGCTTTCACCATCCAGTCGGCGATGTTCATCAACTTGTCTTGCGCGGGAGTGATGTCGCCGGCTTGCACTGGTGACATCCAGATCAGGATGCCCAGACCAATTACGGCCACTGCAAGCAGCATGATAAGGATTGGCAAAGCCTGCAAATAGTATGCGATAACTTGCGACACGGACTCTAGCCGCGGGCTCTTCTATACAGCATGACAAGTCCAGTAACGAAGCCCGCTATTCCCACAACCATCAGAATCGAGCCCATGATTGGGGCGACAGTATCCACCATTATAATCTCCATCAGTCGTAATTCGTCGCCTATGCAGTGTATCACATCTGATATCACATCTGATATCACATTTGTTGACCGGGCAGTTGCGCTAAGAACGGCGGTTACGTTGGTGTTTGCCGAGGTACCCGACGACGACCTGCTTGAGGTCGTCATCCCAGTCGAAGGCTATGCGGATTGTCTGTTGGGGATCGAAGCTGGTGCCCTTGCCGATGTGTGCGTCTAGCTCGTAAGTCTTGCCGTCCAGCGTGGTCGTGTACCATTCGGTGAACTGCTCTTTCGTCACCTCGGTCTGCTTAGCTTTGTAAGACCAGCCCGGACACGCTTCCTTGATGAGCTTGTCGAAGTTCGGCGCATCGCCCGGATTCGAGCGTCGTCTATGGTACTCCGTAGCGAGCCACGCGAGCGCGTCGAACACCTCTTCCGGCCTCTGGAACGGACTGTTCTTGTTTGACTTCGAGTTGAGGACGAGACGAAGCTGGTCGGGGAAGGTCTTCTCCGCGAGCGCGAGCGCATCGTTCACATTGGCCACCTGCGCAGGCTGCTCTTCTTCATCGCGCGTCTGCCCGGCGCTCTCTGAGACGTACGCCCTTCGCCAGTACTCCTGCATCTTTTGACTTTGAGACACCTCGTCCCTGAACTGGCTTATCTGGTCGTTGAGTGTGGATACGTCCGCTCGCAGGTGATCGCTGTCCTGTCTGAGTTGGGCATTCTCGGAGCTTAGTAAGTCGTTGACTTGTCGAAGACGGTCGAGCTCTGGGTTGATGGAGTCGCTGCCCAGAATCTCTGCCAGAACTGCTTCGATCGCGTCAGCGTCAGTGGTGGGCGGGCTGTCGATGCTGGCAACCCCGTTGCTGGAGTCGTCGTGAGGCGCATGAGGAGTAGGATCGTCATCCGGTGCCTCGGGGACGCTTATTAGCTCATCCCATGAGCCAACGATGTTGAGGATGAGCTTTTCGCACCTCTCCCTTTCAGATGCGCGCAGCGACTCCTCGCTTCGGAAGGACGCTTGAGGACGAATCAGGCGATACTCACTCAGCACAGACTTCAGCTCAGTGAGCGCCTCCAACGCTGGCTCTATCACCCCCGATCTCACTGCATCGTCCGCGGACCACGAGCCGATGTCTACTTCCAGATACTGTAGCTCATCGTCGAAATCTTCTCTTGTCTCAGTGATGGAGTTGGCGATTGCCTCGATCTGTACGGTCCTGCGCTCTGCGATCTTTGCGAAGGCAAGGCCTGCTACTGAGGTGGCGAACTCGTCCGCGTAGTCCCATTCCAGCGCTTCCGGTGGAAGCTCGCTTAATTCGTCGAGCCATTGCTGAAATAACGGGGACTCAGTCTCGACCTGAGCTTCCGCCGGAACCCTGCCCGATACGTAGCACAGCATCAGAGCGATATCGTTGGTGTCGAACCTGTCACTGGGATCTTCGTTAGTGACCAGTTCAGATTCGACCGACCACTCATGCAGGGGCCAAGTGGACCTGAACATGCCAACCTGCAAGTCCGGACCATCTACGGGCATGCCTCTGCCGCGGAGGTGACTCGTCACCATAGCCATGAGAGCGTCGTTCGACTCTGCCCAGGTCCGTAGGACCGCTCCCGCAAGCCTTCCGTTCTCCCCCATCACGATTTCGGCCAGGACCGGCTCTCTTAGCTGATGACGCTGTGCCTTGCTCGCGTCACGGAAGCCCGCGACGCTGACGCTGTCTTTAATCGCGGAGTTGAGCCTGTTTCGCGTGCTAACTGACGCTTCCGCACGGAAGTCCAGAGCTCGGTCGACGACAGACGAGGCGTGTTCAGGGCTCATGACCGTTGGTAGGAAGGCCATGCTCAGCGGGTGTTCATGTTTGCTGGTGTCGGTCATGGTCTCATCGTAACATTCGCGGCGACAGGACGTGGTCTCACGCTCCGTCGGTCAGATGTGCGAGGCCCACCCTCTCACGCCTCTCCCCATTTGGCCCATGCCTCCTCCACGGCCTTCTGAGCTTTTGCGTGCCGTCGGCCCAGGCGCTCGATCTGTTTGATGTTCTGCGCTGCTGCTGCGGTCTCGAGGCGTCGCTCGATGTCGGCGACGTCTGTCTCTAGCTGCTGTATGAGCGCCTCGTAGTCGATAGATTGGGATCTTGTCGTCGATCCTGTCTCACGTTCCCGTCGTTTGGTCTCACGTTCGCGCCGACGGTGTCGTGCGCGTGCGCGTCGCGATACCGGCTCTGGTTCCGGAGGGCGATTGACGCGTACCCACTCGTCAAAGCTCCCCTCGAACATCCTTGCAGAGCCGTCTTCGATTACCAGGATTCGTTCCGCCATGATTCGGATGAAGTGGCGGTCATGGGACACGAACAGCAGGGTGCCGTCGTAAGACTCCAACGTGGACTCCAGCGCCTCGCGGCTGGCTATGTCCAGATGGGTGGTAGGCTCGTCCAGAACGAGCACGTTGGGATATGTAATCAGCAGCCGGGCTAGAGAGAGTCGCGTACGTTCTCCACCGGACAGCGAAGAGACCATTTTGAACACGTCGTCGCCCTGGAAGAGGAACCTCGCAAGGTAGTCCCGCGCGTCGCCAATAGGTATGTTCTTCGCCTCCAGAAACGCGTCAAGTACATTTTTGTCGTCTGGGAGATTCCATGTTCCCTGGTTGAGATGACCAGTCTGGACGTTATGGCCCAGGGTCACCCTGCCGGCAAGCGGGCTGAGCTCGCCTAGTATCGTTCGCAGCATTGTTGTCTTGCCGATGCCGTTGGAACCGACTACGGCGGTTCGGGAGCCTCGCAGCAGATCTACGTCGGGCACAGTAAGTAGTTTGGTCTCGGCCCCGTTGTTCGAGAACCCGACAGAGACGCCTCGGACGCTTACGGTGACGTGACCGGTGCGGGACGCCGTCGAATTGCCGATGCTAATGGTCCGCTCGGACTGCGGCGCCTCGACGCGTTCCAGACGTGCGAGACGTGTCTCCCTCCCCCTGGCCTCGCGCGAGCGCTGCCCCGCCTTGTACCGCTGGATGAAGAACTCCTCCTTGGCTACGTACTCCTGCTGCCGCTCGTACTCTTGCTGTTGGCGCAACACCTGCGCCTGCTTTAGGTCGCGATATGCCGAGTAGTTTCCGGGGAAGCTCTGGAGCCGACCGTGCTCCAACTCCCACACCTCAGTGCAGACGCGGTCCAGGAAGTATCGGTCATGGGACACCGCCAACACCGCGTACTTGAACTCAGACAAGAACTCCTCCAGCCAGTTCAGTCCGTCGAAATCCAGATAGTTGGTGGGCTCGTCCAACACCAGCAGGTCCGGGTCCGTCAGCAGCGCACGCGCAAGCGCGGCCCGCGTTCGTTCACCGCCGCTGGCGACGGACGCCTGGGTGTCCAGCGTCTCCTGCGTCAGTCCGACTCCCCGAGCGACTCGTTCCACCTGGCTCTGGTAGTCGTAGCCGCCGAGCGACTCATACTCCTCCAGCAGCCTGCTGTACCGGTCTTCCGCGTCACGTCGTGCGTTGTCCTGCCGCTGTTGAATGTGCAGCGCGGTGTCTGCAAGCTCCGCCTCCAGCTCGAACAGGCGCGCAAATGCGAACTCGACACCGTCGCGCAGCGTGCCGGGAGCGTCGTGTTCCGCGAGCTGCGGGACGTATGCCATCCGAAGTCCAGCGTTGGTCGAAACCGTGCCCGTATCCGGCTCCAGCTCGCCGACGAGCACGCGCAGCAGCGAAGTCTTGCCGCTGCCGTTGGCGCCTACCAGCCCGATGCGCGACTGCTCGTTCACGTCGGCATCGACGCCCGCGAAGACCTCGATATCGCCGTAGAAGAGTCGGAGTTGAGACGCTGAGAGGAGCAATCTACTTGGCGTCCGAAACGTGCTTGTTCATCCAGCCCAGAAGCCGCGACAGGTACTCTTCTCTCAGCTTGGGATGGCCCGTCCTGACGAAGCCGTGGGAACTGCCCGGGAACCGTACGAACTCGACCTCCTTGCCCAGCCGCTTGAGTGTCACGAAGTACTGCTCTGACTGCTCTATCGGACAGCGGTGGTCGGACTCACCGTGCATGAGAAGTACCGGCGTCTCGACGTTGGGTGCGTACGTGAGCGGAGAATGCTCCAGGAATGCGTCCAGGGCGTCCCAGCGCTTGCCGCCCCACTGCACCTCGCCGAATCTCACGCCGATGTCCGAAGTCCCGTACATGCTCGAAAGGTTGATGCAGGGCGCGCCAACGACGGCGGCCTTGAACCGCGTGTCGTGGCCTATGATCCAGGAGCTCATGAATCCGCCGTAGCTGTATCCGGTGATGCCAAGTCTGGACTCGTCAACGTATTCGCGCTCGCATACGAGGTCGACCGCCGTCATGATATCCATGTAGTCTTCGCCTCCCCAGTCGCCGAGTACCGCCGTCATGAAGTCCGTACCGTATGTGGACGAGCCGCGCGGGTTGACTGCCAGCACGAGGTACCCGGCGGTTGCTAGCACCTGTTGCTGGGCGCTGAAGCTGTCGGAAAAGACGCCATGTGGGCCGCCGTGAATGTCCAGCACGAGAGGGTAGCGCAAATCAGGATTAAACTCAGGCGGGAAGAGCAGCTGGGACTCTATCTCGAATCCGCCCCTGCTATGGGTGAACTTTTCCAATTTGGCCGTAGGATGATCTTCGAAGTATCCTCGGTTGAAGTCGGTCAATTGGCTGACCGAGCCGGAGGTCATGTCCACAGAGTGCAGATCGCCTGCTGAGTCCGGTGGTGTCGTCAGCACGACCGCGGTTTTCGCATCGGCATCGAACGAGACCTGCGATATCAGGCCGCCGCCGCATACCTTGCGTAGCTCGCCGCCGTTCGCGTCAATTTGGAAGACGGACGACTCTCCACGCGCGTCAGCGATAAACGAAATGCGCCCATCGTCAGTCCAGCGCATCTCGGGCGCCGGCACCAGCGGCGCGTACCCACCTGCCGGGCTGATCGAGTCGTCGGTCAACTTGCGCGGGGCGCGTCCAGGCTCAATTACGAACAGCCAGGACTGCCAGCCCGCGCCTACTATGTCGTCGTCTGAGCCCACCGCCGCGATCGCGTCTCCGGTTGGCAACCAGCCCACCGAGGCGACGCTTGAGAGTCCCTGCGAACGCAGCTCCATGCTTCCGCCGTTTGATGGGACCACGTACACGTCGGAGTGCGTTGCGATCTCGCGGTCGGCTCTACGGTCGGCTACAAACGCAATGGACGCGCCGTTCGGTGACCATGACGGCGCACTATCGTCACCTTCGCCGTCGGTTAGCTGCCGGGTGTCGCCGGACTCGCGATCAATCACGAATATGTGCCTGAATGCCTCGCCTCGCCATCCGAGACCGTCTGCTCTGTACCTGATGCGCTTGACCACGCTGACGCGCGGATCCTTCTTCGGGTCGTGATCATCAGGGGCGCGGTCCGAGTCTACGTCCGACACGAAGGCAAGGGCGCTGGAGTCGGGAGACCACGCGATGTCGGTGATGCCTCCGTCGACGTCAGTCAACTTTCTCGCCTCGCCCCCGCCTGTGGGCATCGTCCATATCTGGGGCTTGTCGGTGTCGTCTGGCCGGACGAAGACGAGGTGCCGTCCGTCTGGCGAGAAGCTGGGACTGGAGTCGCTTTCGCCGTTGGTGAATGGCGCTGCCTCACGGGATGCCAGGTCCATGACCATAATCTGCGACCGGGTCTTCATGCTCTCCCTGTCCACATGAGAGCATACGAAGGCAAGCCTTGAGCCGTCAGGGGACAGCGACGGCGAGCCGACGTTCACCAGCTTATAAACGAGATCGGCAGTGATGGGGGAGGGCATGTCAAAAGGTCCCTTCGTAAGAAGATGCTAAGGGTATCTTAACCATCCACGCCTTCAGGCCGTCAAGTCGGCCGCCAGAATACCCCGGGTCTTCTCTGCTTCAGTAGGCGAGTTGGTAAACAGGTATGCGGCTTCCTCTCCCTCAGGGCTGAGAGGGGTAGGTAAAAGTGTACAGCCAAGCATGAACGCCACCCAACAGACCCCCTCTCCCTAAGCCCGAATCCACCGAACGGGGTGGTGGGGGTGGTGGAACGGGAGATAAGGGACATGGAGGAGCGATTGTCCGGTAGATTTTGGACAGTTGGTGCCGGAGAGCGGTTGGCTACGGTCATGTGGAGCTCCCCACCGCGGGACAGGACAAGCAGAAGACGCTCACTGGCCGGTCTGGCGCGAGTTTGGGTGACGTTGGGGTAGCTGGTGGGTGAGGGTGGCGGGCCGGTTGCAGACGGCCGCCGTCAGGCTGGGAGTGGAATGGCTCGCAGTCGGGCCAGGGCGCGATTGAACTGGGTTTCCCAGGGCCAGCGCCTGGGTAGATGCAGGGTGAGGCGGCGTGCCGAGCGGGTGAGCCGTCCGGCGAGGGAGAAGAACCGTCGCCGCAGGGTCTTGGTGGTCACCAGTTGCTCGCC